>RHFA01000062.1 GCA_003724275.1 Thaumarchaeota archaeon S13 | reverse complement strand
AGCAGAGAAAACTGTTCGAGGCCAGGGAAGAGGAGCTAGTCGCAAGGTACCCAAAGCAGACCATCGCAATGTGCGCCGGCGAGGTGTTTGTGGGCAAGACGCCGTACGAGGCTGCCGTAAAGGCCATGAAGGCACACCCCGACAGGGCGTCGTTCTTTTACACGTACGGCGTAGGCATCCCGTGGTTAGGGGAATGATCCTGCCGCTCCAGGTAATACGTGGCAAGTTTATTGCAAGGTGCACTCTGCTTGGTAATCCCGATCAGGAGCTTCTAGGCTTCGTAGACTCGGGCTCCAGTGGCACGTGCGTCGACGCGCAAACCTGCGATCGCGCAGGCAAATTTGCCGGAGACAGCGCTAGGGCCAGGCATGTCCACCGAAGCCACAGGGGAGCCGTGAGGTCATACCTTGGCCACATCGACATGTGCGGCAGGACTGCACGCGCCGCGGCCTATTCGCCTGACATGGGGCCAGAATGCGAGAGAGGCGGAACTGGCGCCATCCCTGGGCGGGACGTGCTGGAGGACTTCAGGATCACCATGGACATGCCCGGCGCCACTGGCGCCATGGAGCCGAGCGCGCGGGAGTGAGGCGCCGGTGCCCGTTTCCTCCCGGCCTATCGGCCGGGCCGCCTTTTGGGATCCGGGGGCAGCACCAGGGGCACCGCCAGCCTTCGCCTCAGCACTGGCTAGGAGTCGTCAAAAAAAGGCCGCTTGCGACCGGCCGGCCTAGGCTATCGCCGAGTCTATCGTGGACTTGAGCGAGTCCTTTGAGGCCGCGCCGACCTGCTGCGTGACGATCTTGCCGTCGCGAAACACGGCCATCGTGGGTATGCTGTAGACGCTGTACCTAGAGGCGATCTCGTTGGCCTTGTCGACGTTCACCTTGACGAACTTGACGCTATCGCCATACTCGCCGGAGAGCTCGTCGACGACGGGCCCGACCATGCGGCACGGGCCGCACCACTCTGCCCAAAAGTCCACAAAGACGGGCACGGGCGACTTGAGGACCTCGCTCTCCCAAGCCTGGGCGTCCTCGACGTTCTTGACTGCCATCGGCGGCGGGCGCAAAAACGCGGGGCTAAATACCTTGCAGTCTGTCCCGGCCGCCGGAGGGGGGCGCCAGGGTTGATAACAATTGCCCGGATTCCTATTAGCCCCTGCGCCCTCGCCTTTAAGTGCGGCCGCCCCGGCGGGCACGGGGGCAGCGGCCCGGCCCGCCTGACTGGGCATTGCCTTGGCCCCTGGGGGCCGCCCCGCCTGCAGAATATACTTAAATGCGGCCCGCCTCGCGCCGCCCGACGTGAGCGCCGACCAGAGGCTCAAAAAGCTCCGCGGGTCCGGCGGGTTTGTCATGGCGACCATCGGCGACGACCTGCAGCAAAAGGGCAACCTCGGCGGCCCTGACCTGTTCCTTGCCCCGATCGGCCGCCTCCCGGAGGCCTTGGTCTCGTCATACCACTGCAACGCGTGCGAAAAGGCCTACGAGGGCTGCCCGCGCATAGACCACGAGGAGCCAAACGAGCCAGTCTCGGAGAACCTCGTGCTCGTAGAGCGCGGCCAGTACGTCTGCACCGCATGCGAGTCGCCCATAGCCGAGTACCGCGTGTTCCACAAGCCCAACGAGGGCGCCGACGCCGGCCTCGCGCGGCCCATGGGGGCGCCCCCGCAGGCGCCGCCGGAATCCGTGCCGCCCGGCGCGCCGCCACCGCAGGGATCCGCGCCCCCGCAGGCCGCCGACGTCAGCTCGATCGCCGGCATGGCCGTATATGACGAGCGCGCCGTCATGGTGGGCACGGCAAGGCAGGTCGGCGTCGACTCGGCGTCCGGCTCGCTCGTGCTGACCGTCGAGGCGCCAGACGGCTCGTCCTCAAACGTGCCCTGGAGCCGCGTGGGCACCGTCGGCGAGATTGTCGTCCTCGGCGCCGCAGGGGGCTCCGCCCCGGCGCCCGCGCCCGCGCAGGCCCCAGGCGCGTGCGCCTCGTGCGGCTTTGCCAACAAGGCGGCCTCAAAGTTCTGCGAGCAGTGCGGCAAGGCCCTCTAGCCCCGCCGCGGCCCCCTAGCAATGTTTATGTTGCCATGCCGCGGCCCGCGCGGCAGCGTTGGCAAGGAACAAGATAGTCACCGAGCTCGCCGTGGCCGGCGCGATGCTCCTCGTCGGGTGGGTCGCCATGTATGCGGCCTTTGGGACGCCCTACCCGTTCTACGTCGTGGCCAGCGGGAGCATGGTGCCGGCCCTCGAGGTCAACGACATACTGCTCGTACAGGGCCACGACCCCATAGAGGCCGTCTCCGTGGGCGACATTATCGTCTTTGACCGGCCAGACGGGGCAGACAAGGTCATAGTCCACAGGGTCGTCGAGGTGATATCAGATGACCCGCGCACGCTGCGCACGCGCGGGGACGCAAACCAGATATCGATACCGGGCACGGACTTTCCCATAACCGAGGACAAGTACATCGGCAAGGTCATGCACATCGTGCCAAAGGTCGGCTATGTGACAAAGGCCCTCGCGCCGCCGGTGAACTATATTCTCATTGCCATCATCATAGGGTTTATGGTCTTCAAGCACGTGCGCGCCTCGAGGCGGCCAGAGGCGCCAGAGCCGGACAGCGACGTAGGCGACCTTGACGCCGTCCCGCGCGACGGCGAGTACTCTGCAGGCGGGCAGGACGCGCGCGACGGCCAGGCGGCGCCCGGAGGGCACGCAGACGCCGGCGCGCCGCAGGCCGCAGACGGCCCGGGCCCGCCGCGCGACGGCGGCACCCCGCGCACGGTCCGGTTTTCAGAGGACGCGTGGGTTCCGCGCCCGCCGGGCGATGACGGCCCGCCGCGCACGGTGGGCTTTTCGGGCGGGGCACAGGACGCCGCGCCGCCTCCGGCGCCGCCGCCCCCGGCTCCAGACCACTATGGGACGCTGGGCCTCGGCAGGGCGGCCTCGACGCCGGAGGTCCGCGAGCGCTACACGCGCCTCGCCGCCGAGCACGCCGGCAACGACGCCATGATCGAGCGCATCACGCGCGCGTACGGCGTGCTCTCGGACCCGGAAAAGAGGCGCAAGTACGACGAGACGCTCCGGCGCGCCTAGGGCAGCTTGAAGACGCGCCTAAAGTACTCCGAGTTCTCTGGAGGCTCCTCGGCGCCGTCATGTATTCCGGCGAGGCTCTTTGCGAGGCCCTTCTTGTAGCCTAGCTGCATCTGGCGCGCTATCTGGATGCGCTGGGCCTGCGGCGAGCCTGCCCCGTGCATCGACTCTGTGAGGTAGCCGACGGCGTTGCGGCCCAGAGTCATGTTCTCTATGAGGCGCAGTATGCGCATGCGGCTCTCGACGTCGACGCCCTTGCGGCCGGCGAGGTACTTGCGCAGCAGCGGGCCGGTCTCGGGATCCCTTAGGTCCCTCTCGGAGGGCAGCGTGACGACCAGGCCGCCGGCTATGTCCTGCGCGAGGCGGCCTATCTCGTAGGGAAAGCGCGTCACGTTGTGCTTGCAGACCTGCGCGAGCATGTCGTCGTTGAGCCAGACGCCGGACTTCATGCGGTGGGCCTGGTGCGAGGAGGCGATCCCCGCGGCGTATATCGACTCGTTGAGGTGCGTCATCTCTACGAGCTTGTCCTTTATGTGCGAGACCTTTGGCACGCCGTTATAGTCGGCGACCGTCGCGGCGGCGCCGATCATCACGTCGCCGAGGCCAGTCTTGCAGACATAGCTGCGCCGGTGGTAGCACGTGAACCGCTCGACTAGCATCGCGGCAAACTCAAACTCGCCGTCCATAAAGACGAGGTTCCACGGTATAAAGACGCGATCCAGCAGTATGAGGGCCTCCTGGCCGGAGAACTTTGCGTTTCCGGCGTCAATCTCGCCGCCCTCCATGCTGCGCGTGTCGCATGACTGCCTGCCATAGATGTACGTGACGCCCTTTGCGTCTACTGGAACCGCGCCTACTATGGCATAGTCCTTGTCGGCCTCGGAGAGGCGCATCGTGGGCATGACGATAAACCAGTGCGAGTTTATGCAGCCCGTCTGGTGGGCCTTTGCGCCCGTGACGTACACGCCGCGCTCGTCTCGGTCGACCACGTGGACAAAGACGTCGGGGTCGTCCTGCTCGGAGGGCGCCCTGGACCGGTCGCCCTTTGGGTCTGTCATCGCGCCGCCGATGACGAGGTTCTCCTCCTGGACCGCCCTTATGAACTCGAGGAGGCGCTCGTGGTATTTCGTCCCGTGGGCCTCGTCGATCTCGTGCGTGGTCGAGTGGAGCGAGTTTAGCGCGTCCATGCCGACGCACCTCTGAAAGCACGTCCCCGTGAGCTGGCCCAGCTTGCGCTGCATCTTGTTCTGCAGGACGAGGTCCTCGGCGCTCTCGGCTATGTGCAAAAAGCGGTTGACGCGCCTGCCCGATATCGACGACTCTGCCGAGGCGAGGCCCTCCTCGCGCACGGCGAGGTCGTACGTCTCGGCGACGGCGTTGATCGAGGGGCGTATGAGGGGGTGGTCGACGGGCTCCTCGACGCGCTCGCCCATGAGGTAGACCCTGAGGTTCCTCCCGCGGAGGCTCTGGACATACTCCTCGCCCGTCCTGATCGGCACGACCGTCTGCGTCCCGCCGCTGCCTGTCACCGGCACGGCGCGCCGGCGGCGGGGCCCACTATAAAAATTCTGCATGGGGGCCGCGCGCCGGGGCGGCCGTGGCAGGCGCAGATCCGGCAGGGGATGGCTGCCCGGAGGCGTAGGCCGCCCGCCCCGACACGCCACACTTTAAACAGCGGCGCCACACATGCGTGGCCATGAACGGAGCGGCTCTGGCTGCGCTGGGCGCCCTCGTGGCCCTCACGGTTCCCTCGCCGGCGCTTGCGCAGTACATGGGCAACACCGGAGATGCGGCATTGCAGGATCCTCGCCAGCGCTATCTTGCCCCCCCGGAGCCCGACCCCGGCTGGCCCGCCATGCCCGGCAATGCTGTCCACGGCGAACTGGGCGCGGCGCTGGAGAGCGTAAACGCAATAATCAGGGCACACGCCGGCGGCGACTATTCGGCGCCGGACTATCCATTCGTCCGCGCCGAGGCCGACACGGACAACGGGAGGCTGGTAGTCGTAATGCACTCGATGGCGCATCTGGCTGGCATGGAGTACGGTGTGGACGAGATGCAGGAGGCGCTTGCCACGGGGGTTGACATTGAGGTTACGTATGACGCGTTTGAATCCGGAATCTGGGTGCCGGGCGGATCCCGGGAATCGAGGGTGGCGCTTGAGACGCGCTACTACCTGGACAGCTGCCTGCCTGTGCCCGGTCCAGGATTCCGGGCCGCCTGTGTGGAATATGCTGGCCATTTGGGAGGGGGAGACTCCCCGTGGCTTCCAGGAGCGCACCCTCCGCTTCACTCCCTGTTTTTTGATGACTTTGAGTCGGGCCTGGAGGCAACCTGGATCAAGGATGGCACGGGATGGACCGTCGGCCGTCCAGATGACGACACGGGCCGGGCAGGGGGCACGACGCCTGACTTGGTGGCCAGGCCGGGCATGTGCAGTGACGAATGCGCAATCACGCAGCGCATTCCGGTATACCTGCCAGACCATTCTTCGCCGGAGCTCGTGTTTCGGGTGAATGTTGGCGCCTCGCTGATGCCCGGGGAATACCTCCGCGTGCAGGTCTACAATGCGGGAGTGTGGCTCATGCTGCACGAATGGACAGGGTACGACGCCAATCACGACGGGTGGCTCGTGGCCAGGTCAGACCTCGAGTTCCTGGCACCAGGCGAGATCAAGCTGAGGTTTATCGCAAAGGCGGAAGGCTCCCAGGGCAGCATTGCAATCGATGATGTGGCAATCAGGGGAGCCGACACCCCGTTCCTGGCAGCTCCCCCTACCGCCGTGGCCAGCCTGCAGCCTTTGGGGCTCCGAAATGACCTCCCGCCGTCGGGATCCCTGACGCGAGTGCTCACGAGCCACGAGCTCGGCCTGCTCGCCGGCGATCTGGCCGAGATGTACCGCATGGCAACAGAAAGCGGCATCCTGCAGTCGCTCTTGCCGCAGGCGATCTGGGTGGACATGGTTCCGGCTGGCGCCTCGCCGTACCGCGACATCCGGTTCTCAGAGGACTTTGAGTCTGGCATGGACAAAAACTGGACAAAGTCGGGCGACCCGGGGTGGCATGCGTCCCACCTGTCAAACTGGCACGACACGGTGGTGCCCAACCCCTCCAGATTGGGGGTAACGGCGACCTCGTGTGAGGACTTGTGCACGATCACGCTGCGCGTCCCGGTCAGCCTGTCAGGCTACACCCTGCCACAGCTGGCGTTTTGGGTGTACGCCGACTCGTTGCTGCCTGGCGAGTACCTTCGTGCACAGGTTTACCACGACGAGGATGCCTCCATGCCCCAGACTGACGACATCCCCGCGCAGGTTCCCAACGAGAGTATGTGGGAGACGGTACACGAGATAGGCATGAATCACGTCCACGCTGGCCTCTGGCACGTGGTTCTGTGGGGATGTTGCACAGATGGGGGCGAGCTGCACATAAGGTTTGCAACCAACGTGTCTGGCCCGGAAGGCCGCGTGGCGATCGACGACGTGGTGATCATGGGAATCGAGGGGGTTCCTCCCGAGGACTATGCGCCCACATCCGGAGGCCTGACGCCAGAAAAGATGGGGCACGCCGAGCTCTTCCGACTTGCGCGCGACCTAGAGTCCCTGCACAGCATGGCCATGGAACACGACGCCATGCGATCCCATCTCCCGCAGGGCCTCCAGGAGACCCTGGGCTTTGGGCCATTTGTGTACATGCACAGCAAGTGCTACCTGACAGACTGTCCAGTGGCCATGTTTGTGTCGCGTGGGTGGGACCATGAGAGCTATATGCGCTCAGAGCGCCTCGACCTCACGGACCTGTGCCGTGAAAAGTACGACTCTCTCCTGTCGGGGCTTGCGTGGATTGACGCCGGAGCATACTGGGACGAGTTCCTTCACCTGTGCGCTCAGTGGCATGACGGCGACCTGGTCGTCGAGGCGTTCACGCGCATCCTGGAGAGCGGCCTTGACGAGTTTTGCGCGTCGCAGGTTGCCCACGGTTGGCGCCTGGGAACGTCGGGCTGGCTCTATCCGCCAGGCTGGCACACAATGTCAGGCGGGGGAGTACCAATCGTGTGGGATCTGACGTCGGGCTGGCACTATCCCCCGGGGTGGGACATGGGCAATTTTGAGCCAGGCCAGCTTGCCGACGAGTGCCTGCCCGAAGGAGGCAGGCTAGGCGAGTTTCTCAACGACTGGCGCCGCATGGGCCTCTAGGGGGCCGCCTGCCCGAGCCCGACGCGCACGTCAAGGACGCGGCACCCCCTGCCGCGGGCCATGACGAGTACGGGGTTCATGTCGAGCTCGCGCATCTCGGGGAGGTCGGTGACCATCTGCGAGACGCGCTGCAGGCACTCGGCGAGGGCAGCCTTGTCCGAGGGCTCCTCGCCGCGCACGCCGTCGAGCAGGCGCGCCGTCTTTATCGAGGATATCATGGACCTTGCCTCGCGGCCCGAGAGCGGCGCGACGCCAAAGACGACGTCCTTGAGGACCTCGACGTATATGCCGCCTGCCCCGAGCATGACGGCCTGCCCGACGTTTGGCTCGCCCCTAGAGCCGATGATCACCTCCCTGCCGCCGCGGACCATCTCCACCACAAGCACGCCGTTCACCTGCGCGCGAGCGTTGTGCCTTTTGGCGTTCTTTACAATCCTCGCGTACGCCTCGCGGACCGCGGCGTCGCCGTCGACCCCGACGATGACGCCTCCGGCGTCGGACTTGTGCGTTATCTGCGGCGAGGACACCTTGAGGACGACGGGGTGGCCAATCTCCCTGGCGGCCCTGACGGCCTCGGCCGGCGAGCGGGCCAGGCGGCTCTGCGGCAGCGGCAGGCCGTACGCGCGCAGGACCCCAATGCCCTCCTCCTCTAGCAGCGACGTGCGCCCCTCTGCCAGGGCCGCCTCGACTATGGCGCGCGCGCCGGCCCTGTCGGCCCTAAACCTCCTCACGGTCCCCTCTGGCTCGCGCACCCACGCCGCAAAGCGCAGCATGACTCCAAGGGCCCTGATCGCCGCCTCTGCGTAGGGATAGTGCGGCACGCCGCCGTCGGCGAGTATCTGGCGGTTTGTGGTTCCCTCGTCGAGGCCCATGAGGCTGGCCAGGACCGTCTTTTTGTGCTTTTTTGACATTTCCACGATGACCCTGGCGAGGCCGTCATAGTCGAGCGTCGCCGACGGCGTGCACATTGCGATGACAGAGCCGACGTTGCGGTGTTTCAGGACCCTGTCAAGGACCCCCCTAAACCTCGCATAGTCGGCGTCGCCCACAATGTCGACCGGGTTGCGCGAGCTGCCCCACGGCGGTATGACCGCGTCGATCGCCGGCCGCGCCGAGGATATGTCGGCCATGCGTATGCCCAGGCGCGAGCACGCGTCTGTAGATATTATCGCCGGCCCGCCGGCGTTTGACACGATGGCCAGGCCGCCTGCGCCCGGCAGCGGCTGCTTTGCGAACGCCGTCGCATAGTCAAAGAGCTCGCCCATAGTGTCGACGCGTATCGCGCCGGCCTGGCGAAGCAGCGCGTCGTACGTCTCGTCGGATCCCATGAGGGCGCCCGTGTGCGACATTGCGGCCCTTGCGCCCTCGGGGCTGCGGCCCGACTTGAGGACGAGGACGGGCTTTTTGAGCCTTTTGGTGATGTGCCGGCACACGCGCATAAACTCGCCGCCGTCTCCCATGTCCTCGAGGTACATGACGATGACCCTCGTCTGGCGGTGGCCCCCGAGCATCTCGAGGACCTCCGTCTCGCTCATCGACGCCTTGTTGCCCATGCTCACGATCGCCGAAAACCCAATCCCCTGCGCGCTTGCGTCCTCGGCGAGGGCCGCGCAGATGGCGCCGCTCTGCGAGACTAGCGCGACGCCGCCGGACTTTGGCGTTATCTTGAGGAACGTAGAGTTCATCATTGTCTTGGGGTCGAGGTTCATGACGCCTAGGCAGTTGGGCCCTATCATGCGGATGTTGTGCCTCTTGGCGATCTCGACTAGCTCGGACTCTAGCCTCGCGCCGGCCTCGTCGACCTCCTTGAAGCCGGCCGTTATGACGATCGCGCCGCCTATGCCCTTTTTGCCGCACTCCTCCATTACGGCCGGCACGACGGTGTTCCTCGTGACGATGACGGCAAGGTCGATGGGGCCCTTGACGTCGAGGACCGACGCGTAGGCCCTCTTGCCAAAGACCGTCTTGCGCGTCGGGCTTATGGGGTAGACCTTGCCCCTGTACCCCCTGATGATGTTTGACGTTATCGCGCTGCCGACGCTGCCCTTCTTGTCCGAGGCGCCAATGACGGCGATGGACCTAGGCGAGAGAATTACGGACTCGGCCATTGCGCGCATGCGCACGCGCGGCAGTTGGATAATAAAGGTATGCGCCGGCGCCGCGGGAGCCCTAGAGCCTGGGGACCAGGCCGAGGCGCGAGCGCGCCGTGACGGCGATGGCTGCGACTATGGCGACGGCCATGACCGCCATGGCGACTGCGCCAAACTCGGGGACGACGAGGCACTCGCTAATCTCGACCTCGGCGCTCTGCCTGAATATCGTGTGCGGCCCCTGCTGGACGCTTATCATATAGTCGCCGTCCTGCTCCCACTGGGGGCAGCCGATCATGATGTCATCGGCGAACGAGCCGTCGCGCGCGGGCGTGACCTGGCCCGTGTGGACCTTGTTGCCGTTTGGCGCCTCTACTATGATCGTCACGTCGTTTGCCATGGACGTAGTCATGCCCTCTATGCGTATGACGCTCGCGCCAGGCTGCGCGTCGGCGGTGAACTCTAGGCCGGGATCCTCGGTGACCATGCGCTCGGGCATCTCGCCCTCCATGACGCCGACGAGCGAGGACATTGCGCCGCTGCTCGTGTCGGTGACCTCGCCGCCCTCGACGCGTATGTTCACGGAGAGGTTGTACGGGGACGAGGACGAGCCCTGGCTCTGGTTGACGTTGACCGTGTATATTCCGTCCTCGCTCCAGCCTATAATGCCGGCCCTCGTGACAAACTCGAACGAGCCGTCGCCCTCTGGGTCGCCCTGGCCAACAAAGACGACATTGTTCTGCTGCGTCGTGACTATGACGCTGACAGAGTCGGGCTTTGTCGTCATGCCGCTTATCACGATGTCGCTCCCGTCGGTGGTCGTGACGTCTATGCTCATGCCGGTCTGCGCCATTGCCTGCGAGGCGGGAACCGCGAGAAGGACGGCGGCGAGGGCAATGACCCCCGCGAGCGAGGGCTTGCGTGCGGGATGGCTGGACACGGCTGCTCAGTACCTGGGCATTATGCCGAGCCGTGACCTTGACCCAATGGCCACGATGGCTACTATGGCCGCCGCAAGAACCACGACGGCGACTGCGCCAAACTCTGGGATGATAAAG
>RHFA01000075.1 GCA_003724275.1 Thaumarchaeota archaeon S13 | reverse complement strand
CCTCTACTCCATACACTACCGCCTGATCCCCTACCTGCGCATGGGCGCGGGGTGCGACTATGCGACGGCGATGCACGAGGCCGGCAGGCTGTGAGGGGGCCGGTGGGGTTAAAACAGTTATATAGACACAATATTGGGTGGCGGCCGATGGCTCGCAAGACCAGATTCACGTCGTATACGGCACACAGAGGCGTTAGGCTTTCGGCAACACCAGTTGAACCAATGATTTCTAGCGTTCCGCAAACTGTTGTTCAAGAGATCGCCTGCGTCACACAGACTACCCTCCCCCATGGAGACGTGATACACGTTGTCGACGATGCCGAATGAGCGGCATGATAGCACGTCACTTGATTTTGAGATACATAAAGAGCCATGGAACATATACCAGGTTTCTGATGGTTCAAGGTTAAGAATTCGCATAGTACTCAAAGAAGTTCGCCGAATAGTGGATGGGGGGTTCCAAAATACCACATCACCACAGAAGCGATGATTGCTCTGATTTGCAAGCCCTAGCTAAAAGGAATGCCCTCCGCTTCCACACCGAGCGGAGACGAATCTCAAAGAAATATTGAACGGGCGGACATACCCTTTGAGACAATCGCCCATGACAACAACGATTACTTGCTCAGCGATGACACTAGAATAAAGATACATTTCAACCTAGGAGAAGTTTCTAGAACTGCACTATATGATGGTAATGGAGATCGCGTGTACGTAATAAATCACTTTACTACAACAAACATAAAGCTGGGGCCTTACTACAGTCACCAAAAATAGCACCATGCAGCCCAAATCTGCGCATTGCCGTTATGCGTGATTTCCATGTTTGGCATTTACAAAACACGCTCCAAAGCATGAACGGGCACCCAACAAGCAGACGCTAGTCCACGCCATGACCACAAACGTGCAAGTGGGCACGGAACAACGTTTTTCGGTCACTCGTGGCGCAGGCTCACATGCGTGAGCCCAGCAGCCCTGCCCATGCCGTGTGAAGCGCCCTTTTCTACTCGCCTGCCCACATGCCTGCTGCTAGCACACGGCGCTTGCCTTTTGACACTCCGAACCTGCCGCAGCAAAGATTGGCATGGCCACCCAGGCCGGTGAGCCACCAGCTCCCTAGTACGCCCGAGTCAACCAGCCCTACACGCGCCCCCACGCCTGCCTAGTCGGTGGCCCCGGTAAAGCACATTTATACAAACGCCCCCCGCCGCGGCCTGCCGTTGGCAGAAAAGGACGACTATGCGTGCTGCATCGCGTGCGGCGAGCTCCTCAGCGCGTGCAGGTGCGTGTGCGAGTTTTGCGGCGAGCGCGACAGGTGCGAGTGCGCCCTCTTTGACTCGGCCACGGGCGGCGGGTAGGGCCATGGCAGGGGGGGTTGACGTGTCATGGCTAGTCGGCGGCCCGCAGGGGAGCGGCGTAGAGTCGGCCGCGGGCATATTCGCCGGCGCGTGCGCGTCGATGGGCTACCACGTGTTTGGCAAGCGCGAGTTTTACTCGAACATAAAGGGCGAGCACAGCTATTTTGTCGTGAGGGCGTCGAGCTCCGAGATCCGGTCCAACGTCAGCGGAGCCGACGTCATGGTCGCCTATGACGCCGAGACCATGCTGCGCCACTATGCGGACGTGCGCGGCGGGACGATAATCTATGACGCCGCGATGGAAAAGGCGATGATAGGCGACGTGGCCACGATGGACGAAAACTATGCGGCGCGCCTGGGAGCCGAGCTCGCCGCGGCCGGAAGGCCAGGGGGCGTGGAGGGCGCAGTCGCCGCCGCGCGCGAGGCCGGCACCGCCGTCCATGCCGTCTCTTTTCGCGCGATACTCTCCTCGCTTGCAGACGAGGCCGGAAACCCAAAACTCCGCGGCATGACGCGCATGTTCAACGTCATTGGCGCGGCCCTCTCGATGGGCGCCCTAGGCGTCCCCAGGGATGTCACGCTCGGCGCCATCAGGCGCGCGTTTGCCGCAAAGCCCGAGGTCGCGAGGCTAAACGAGATGGCCGCCTCGCGCGCATACTCTACGGCCGAGTCCGAGCTCGGCGGCATGCGCTGCGCGCTGGCGCCGCTGGGCGGCCCGCGCGAGGGAACAATGCTCGCGCAGGGCTACCACGGGACGGCGATCGGCAAGATTGCCGCGGGGTGCCGTTTCCAGTCCTACTATCCCATAACGCCGGCGTCCGACGAGAGCGTGTACCTCGAGTCGCACGTCGAGCTCGGCGTGAGCGGCGGCCGGCCAGGCTCGACGCTCGTGGTCCAGTGCGAGGACGAGATCAGCGCCATAGGCATGGCCATAGGGAGCTCGATCGCCGGCGCGCGCTCGTCTACGTGCACGTCTGGCCCCGGCTTTTCGCTCATGGCCGAGTGCCTCGGGTGGGCGGGGATCAACGAGGTTCCCCTGGTAATCACGCTCTACCAGCGCAGCGGGCCGGCGACGGGCCTGCCGACGCGCCACGGCCAGGACGACCTCCTCTTTGCGGTCCACGCCGGCCACGGCGAGTTTCCGAGGATCGTCTACGCGTCCGGCGACGTCGAGGAGAGCTTTTACGACACGGCGCGCTGCTTTAACTATGCGGACGTCTACCAGGTGCCAGTCATACACATGATGGACAAGTACCTCGCGAGCACGATACTGACGTGCAGCCGCTTTGAGCCCTCGAGGGTCTCCATAGACAGGGGCAAGCTGCTGACCGGCCGCGCGGGCTCGGACTATCGCAGGTTTGCCCTCGGCGGCGACGGAATATCAGAGCGAGCGCGCCTCGGCGTCGAGGGCGCCGAGTTTTGGTGCACGGGCGACGAGCACGACGAGGCCGGCCACATCACCGAGGACCCCGTAATGCGCGTCGAGATGATGCGCAAGAGGCTCTCGCGCGAGGGCCTCGCGCTGCGGGCCATACCCGACGCCGAGCAGGCCACGCTGCACGGCGGGGGCAAGATAGCCATAGTCTCGTGGGGGTCGACAAAGGGGCCCATACTCGACGCGCTCGAGGAGGTCCGCGCCGGCGGCGGGCCGGAGATGAGGTTTGTGCAGGTAAAGATGCTCCACCCCTTTCCCACGTCGTACGTCGCGCACCTGCTAGAGGGCGCCACCACCATCGTCGACGTCGAGGCAAACTATACCGGCCAGCTCGGCGCGCTCCTAGCGCGCAACCTGGGCCGCGAGCCGGACCACTATATACTCAAGTACACGGGGCGCGCAATGACGAGCACAGAGCTCGCCGGCGCGCTGCGCAGGGTCGCCGACGGAACGGCCGGTGAGAGGGAGGTTTTGACGTATGGCGCCTAGGCTAGCCGACTACAAGACCGGCGTCCACAACGACTGGTGCCCGGGATGCGGCGACTTTGGCATACTAAACGCGATCCAGATGTCTCTGGCCGAGATGGGCGTGGCGCGCCACGAGGCCGCCATATTCTCCGGGATCGGCTGCTCGGGCAAGACTGCCCACTTTGTCAACGTCACGGGCATACACACGCTCCACGGGCGCGTCCTGCCGTTTGCGCAGGGGGCGGCCCTGGCAAACCCCGGCATGAGGATAGTCGCCGTCGGCGGCGACGGCGACGGCCTCGGCATAGGAGCGGGCCACTTTGTAGCCGCGGGCAGGCGCAACGTCAACATGGCGTACATCATATTTGACAACGGGGTTTACGGGCTAACAAAGGGCCAGGCGTCCCCCACGCTCAAGCTCGGCACAAAGACAAAGTCCCTCCCGTCGCCCAACGTCAACTATAACGTGAATCCCGTGGGCCTTGCCGTCACTAGCGGGTTTACGTTTGTCGCGCGCGCATACTCGTACGACGTGCGCCAGCTAAAGGAGGTCATAAAGGCCGCGATCGCGCACGAGGGCCTCGCGTTCGTCGACGTCCTCTCCCCGTGCCCGACATACAACGACGTCAACACGCGGGACTGGTACGCCGGCGAGGGGACCGGCGGGGACGGCGCGGAGCGCCACTCGCGCATATACAGGCTAGAGGACACGGGGTACGACCCCGTGGTCCACTTTGCCGGCGCCGCCGAGCTCGACGAAAAGCTGGGCCAGGCCCTCGCGAGGTCCCTCGAGTGGGGCGAGCGCATACCCACGGGAGTCTTTTACCGCAACGAGACCGTGACGCCGTACGGCGGGCGCATACGCGACCAGATACGCAACTATGCCGAAAACCCGCCGGCCCTGCAGGCGATCGAGTCCGGCGGGCGGGCCATAACGGACGTCTCGCCCATGCTCGACGACCTGCGCGCCTAGCGCGCGGCCCGCAAAGGCTTTTACGAAACGCGCCGCGGCGCGCGCGGCAGAGATGGGCGGCGGACTGGTGGCGACGGTGGAGTTTTGCGGCATCTCGCCGTGGGAGGTGGAGGTCGCCCACGAGTGCCTCGGGGCCGTCTTTGAGCTCGACGAGATCGAGGCCGGCATTCCCGAGGGCGGCGCGGCTGGCCGGCTGCGGATCGGCCTGCCCGTGGCCTTTGGCGACGAGTTTTTCGCGTGGTTTGGGCTAAAGAGGTGGGAGAGGCTAAAGTCCCTCCTCGGCGAGATGAAGCGCAGGCGCGGCGGCCGCGCCGGCTCGCTCGAGGTCCGCATCGACTTTGCCGGCGAGCCGCAGGTCTCCTTTGTCGTCGACTCGGCAGACAGGAGCCTCTTTGTGAACTCGCTCGAAAAGATCGACTATGTCCCCGAGACGATGCCCCACCACCTCGCCGGCCGGCCCGCGGGGGGGTGCCTCGTCTACAGGTTTGGGGCCCTCACGAGGCGGTGGGCGCCCGAGGAGGCCCCCGGGGGCCGCAAGGCCCCAGATGCCCCGCCAGGCTCCCCCTAGCGCCAGGGGGCATGCTGGGCCCTGCGCGGGCCCATCTAGGCGCGGGAGGCGCCCCGGGGGCCGGAAAACTATATAACGTCCCTCCCGCGGGCGGGGGGCACCGTGAACACAAGCAGCACCAGGGCACTAGTGGTCGGGCTGGGCGCAATCCTCGCGCTCGGAACGGCCGGCTTTGACTGGGTCGAGTTCGTCGTGCCCTCCGCGGAGGCACACGGCGTCCAGGCGCAGCTCCAGAGCCGCTTTGTGCAGATCAAGGACGAGGAGTTCAGCGGCCAGTCACTCACGACGGGCGAGACGCTCTGCATCGAGGGCGAGCTCGTGAGCCTCGTCGAGAGGGACCTGCGCGGCTGGATATCCATATTCGCCGAGTCGACGAATGCCGGCAACCGCTGGGAGATCCAGTCAAGGGACCCGCCGGGCAACGTCTTTGACCTCGCAGGCAACGAGATAATGCCCTACAGGATTTGCGCGATGGCCCTCGAGCCAGGCGCATACCACGTCCACACGCAGCTCAACGTGGCAAGCGTTGGGCCCGGGCTCGGCCCTGGGCAGACCGTCATAGTCGACGGCGAGCACATAATAAAGCCGATCCCGTACACAAACATCGCATACCAGTCGATAATCATCGGCGTCGGCTATGTGATAACGTTTGCGACGCGCCCGTGGCAGGTAATCTGACCACAACCTAACTTTTTGGCCATCCTGGCGCCCCTCGGGCGCAGGGGAGGCCGCGCACGCCCCCTCGGCGGGCCTGGACCGGCTCCCCCGTGGGGGCGCCCCCTCGCGCGGGGCGCAGGCGTGGGCAGGGGGAGCCGGGCGAGGCCATTAAATATACATAAATAGCCACTTTTTGGCGGCTCGCCCGTTGAGGCGCGGAACTGCATTCATCTTTGCGGCGGTGGCGGCGATCACGCTCGTCGGCGCGGGGCCGGCCATGGCCCAGAGCGGCATCATCACGCCGGTCATCGTCCCCATCACGATAGAGACTGACGCCCTCGAGTACACGCACGCGGACACGATCGAGGTCAACGGGGCAGTAAAGACGTTCAAGGAGGGCTTTCCGGTCACCCTGGTCGTCATCAGCCCGCAGGGCAACCGCGTAAACCTGCAGCAGCTCGACGTCGACCCCGAGACAAACCGCTACTCCACGACGATCAACACGGCCGGCCAGCTGTGGAACTATGACGGGAGGTACACGATAAAGGTCCAGTATGGAGTCGGCTCTGGGGCCAGCAACAAGGCCCACGTCGACCTTGTCGGCAGCGGCATCACAAACCCCGTCAGGGAGACGGCGCCCGCCATGGAGGAGACCGGCATGATGGAGCGCGAGTGCTCGGCCAACGAGCTTGCAGTCGGGGATGACTGTGTCAGGTACACGATGAGCGGCGGCAGCGTCATTGGCGCGTCGACGTCGTTTGCAGGCGAGGGCGGCGGGACGTCGATGCTCATCGAGGTTGATGCCATGGAGCCCGGCACGCTCACCATCTCGCCTGACCGCCCGGCGTGCACGGCCGATGACGGGTATATCGTGCTAGTCGACGGGCAAGAGTGGGACGACTATAACGTGCTCACCAGCAGCATCGCCATAAGCCTCAACGCCGGAGCGAGCAGCGTCGAGGTCATAGGCGCGTGCGTCGTTCCCGAGTTTGGCGCGCTGGCCGCCGTGATCCTAATAGTGGCGGTGAGCGCCGCCATTGTCGCCACGGCCAGGGGCCGCGTCGGCATAATGCCAAAATACTAGGACAGTGCGCGCATGGCCATGGCCAGCGTGTGGCGCATCTCGGCGGCAGCGGCTGCCCTCCTTGCCGTCCTCGTGGCGGCACCGGCGGCGGCGCAGACAATATCCCTAGTCGAGCTTGACGCCGTGTACGAGAGGGGCGACAAGATTGTCGTGTCCGGGAGCGTCGAGCCGCGCGTGGGCGAGATACCCGTGACGATACAGGTAAAGCGCGGCAGCAACGTCATCGCAGTCGACCAGCTAAAGGTCGCACGCGACGGCTCGTTTGCGACGATAATCAACACCGATGGCAACGTCTGGGAGGTCGGCGAGCACAGCGTGCAGGCGGCCTACCAGCAGGGGGCGACGGCGAGGCAGACGTTTGAGCTGAGCTCCATGCCCGTCGACCCCGCGCCGGCGGCCGTCGAGGGGACATCAAGGGTCGACCTCGGCGACGGCGAGGAGGGGACCATATCGTACACGATAACGGGCGGGACCGTGACGGACATGGCCCTGAGCCGCGAGGGCCTGGGCCTGACCGTCTATGTCAGCGCCGAGTCTGCCGGCACGATATCGCTCACGGCGAGCAGGGCGTACTTTGACGCGCGGGCCAACGGGTGCGAGGGCTCTGACGAGGAGTTTATCGTCATAGTCGACGGCAGGCAGGTCGACCACGCCGTCGAGCGCGGCGAGGCCGAGAACGTGATCAGCGTGGACTTTTTTGAGGACGAGGGCCGCATACAGATAGTCGGGACCTGCGTCATACCCGAGTTTGGGGCCGCTGCCACCGTGGCGCTAGCCGCCGCCGCTGCGGCGGCCGTGGCGGCCGCCGGCATTGGCGCTAGAGGCCGTACTTTTGCCTAAACGGCGAGACGCGGCGCAGCTCGGCGACGCACGAGACGAGCGTCTCTAGGGTCTCGTCTATCTCGGCGCGCGTGTTCTGCGGGCCCACCGTGACGCGCAGCGATCCGTCAATCTCCTCCCTGCCGAGGCCCATGGCGCGCAGCACGTGCGACTCTTTTTGCGTGTGGACAGAGCACGCCGAGCCCGTCGAGGCGGCGATGCCGTGCTCGTCGAGCTTTATGATGAGGTCCTCGCCTCGCACGCCGAGGAACGCAAAGTGCGCGTTGCCCGGCAGGCGCCTCGCCGCGTCGCCGTTTAGCGACGAGTGCGGTATGCGCTCGGCGACGCCGGCGACTAGCGCGTCGCGCAGCGAGGCCACGCGCGCGGCGTCCTCGGCCATCTGCCCGGCGGCCATTGCGCACGCCTCGCCAAACCCCACGATCGCCGCGACGTTCTCTGTGCCCGAGCGCAGGCCGCGCTCCTGGCCCCCGCCGCGCACGACGGGCGCGGGCCGCAGGCCGTCGCGCACGTACAGCGCGCCGGCCCCTTTTGGCCCGTTGATCTTGTGCGACGATATTGACATGAGCGAGACGCCGAGGCGCGCGACGTCGAGGGGGACCTTGCCGGCGGCCTGTACCGCGTCGGTGTGGAGGGGAACGCCGCGGCGCGCGCAAATCGCGGCGATCGCGGCGATGTCCTGGACCGTGCCAACCTCGTTGTTGGCCGCCATCACCGAGACGAGCGACGTGTCTGCCGTGATCGCCGACTCGATGTCGGCGGGATCCACGAGGCCGTCGCGGCCGGCGCGCACGCGCGTGACGGCGTGGCCCTCGGACTCTAGCTGCGCGCACGGCTCGAGGACAGCCTCGTGCTCGATCTGCGTCGTCACGACGCGCGAGCGCGGCGACGCGCGCGCAATGCCGAGTATGGCCATGTTGTTTGACTCTGTCCCCCCCGACGTGAGCGCAATCTCGTGCGGCGCGGCGCCGACGAGCGCGGCGACCCTTGCGCGCGCGGCGGCGACGGCCCGTGCGGCCTCGCGCCCGCTGCGGTGTATCGACGACGGGTTGCCGTACGCCTCGCGCAGGTGCGGCATCATGGCCTCCAGGACCCTAGCGTGGACCGGCGTCGAGGCGGCGTTGTCGAGGTAGATCAACCCCTGTTTGCCCCCCCAGGCGAGTAGCCTCGCTCGTCGACTGTGACCTCCGAGTACCCAATGGCCCGCAGGCCATCCGAGATGCTGCCCATGGCCCCGAGGAGCTCGCCGACGCTCTCGCGCGGGACCTCGATGCGCGCGCTAGACTCGCCCGTGTCGCGCACGCGCACGACGCCGATCCGCGTGGCCTGCCGGACCATCCTCTCGGCGACCTCTACCCTCGCGAGCCTCTCGGCCGTCACCCGCCTGCCCCAGGGGATCCTCGAGGCGAGGCACGAGTTGGCCGGCCGCTCGGACGCCGAGAGGCCCGCGGCGCGCGCGGCCTCGCGCACGGCGCCCTTTGCCATGCCGACCTCGGCGAGCGGGCTGCGCACGCCGGCGGCGCGCATCGCCTCCAGGCCGGGCCGGTGGTCGCCCATGTCGCCCAGGTGCGTCCCGTCGACGATGACGTCGGCGCGCAGGCGCGCGGCGGCCTCGCGCAGGCGGCCCCCGAGCTCCGTCCGGCAGTGAAAGCACCGGTCCGGCGCGTTGGCCGAGTAGGACTCGTTGAGCAGCTCGTCATAGGCAATGACCTCGTGCTCTATGCCAATCTCGGCGCACGTGCGCCTCGCGGCCTCGAGGTCCTCTCGCGGGAGGGCCTGATAGTCGGCCGTGACGGCCACGGCGCGCGGCGCGGCCCTGTGCGCGGCGTACGCGACCAGCGCGCTGTCGACGCCGCCAGAGAGCGCGACGAGGGGGCGCGCGCGGCCCTCAAACCACGACACGAGCGCGTCGGCCGTCACTGCCCTCCCCCCTGCACGGCGGCATCGAGCATGCGCCTGGCCTGCGCGAGCGGGATGCCCAGGCTAGAGGCCACGCGCGCGACGTCGTCGTGCTCTACCCTCGGCGGCGCGCCTTGCGCGGCCTTGTGCCTGACCTCAAAGTCCCTGCCCCCGACGCTCACGCGCGCCGTCGCCGAGTCTCGCCTGGCTATGACCCTCTCGGCGTCACGCACGCGCACGCCGAGCGTCCCCGTCTCGTCCATGAGCGTGCGCAGGACGGCGTCATAGCTTTCCGCGCCGCAGATCACGCTGACGAGGCTGCACGGGCGGCCCTTTTTCGTGACGCCGGGCGAGACCGTGACGTCAAGCGCCCCGCTCGCCATGAGCGCGCCGATTGCGTGCGCCATGGCGTCGCCGGGCACGTCATCGACGTTGGTCTCTAGCACGCGGACGGTGTCAGACGCCAGCGCGGCGCCCTCCTCGCCGCGGACGGCCTTTAGCGCGTTGGGGAACCCCTTGTGGTCGGCGCTTCCTGCGCCATACCCGACGGCCACGGGGCGCATTGGGGGGTAAAACCTGGCGCACTCGCCGGCGAGGCTCACTAGCATGCTCGCCCCCGTCGGCGTCGTGAGCTCAGAGTCCGTCGGCCCGCCGCGCATCTCTATTCCGCGGCCGCGAAATATCTCGAGTATCGCGCCGGCGGGGTTTGACGCGATCCCGTGCGAGAACTCTAGGAGGCCGCCGCCCACGGCCACGGGCGTGCACACGACGCGCCCCGGCAGGACGCCCAGGTCGTCAAGGGCGATCGCCGTGCCCAAAATGTCCACGAGCGTGTCGACGCCGGCGGCCTCGTGGAGGTGGACAGAGGAGGCCTCGACGCCGTGGACCGCCGACTCTGCTGCGATGAGCGTGCGCGCGCTAGATGCGGCAAATTTTGCGGCAGGCGCCGAGAGCGAGCACTCGGCAGCCGAGGAGACTATGCGCGCCTCGAGCTCCGAGGCGGAGCGCGAGTGCGGCGCGCCCGACGAGTCCACGCGCAGCGCCGTGGCCTCCAGGCCGCAGCGCCTGACGCGCTCAAAGGACACCCCGCGCAGCTCCTCGCCGCCGAGGCCCGAGGCCGCGCGCACGACTCCGGACTCGATCCTAGAGGCGTCGGCCCCCATGTGAACCAGCGAGCAGAGGAGCATGTCGCCGGATATGCCTGCCACCTGCGCGTCTATCACTAGCGCCATCGCGCGCGGGCCGGCCCAAAAATGATATAAATTGTTGGGGAGGGACGCGCGCCTAGCGACCCACGGCGCGCGCATGATGGCTGCCCACCGCGCCGGTCCCTGGTGGGGCGGCTAGGGGAGGCAGGGCCTCGCCGGCGCCGGGCGCGGCGGGGCCAACGAGGAGCTCTCCCGTGAATGCCCTTTCTAGGCAGAGCCCCGCGTGGCTGGCGCCCGGTTCCTCCATGGAGAGGGCAGGCGTGGGGGAGCCGGGCGCGCCATAGCCCGCGGGAAGCCCGTGATCCGCTCCCAGCAGCTCCAGCGGGGGCTCGGCGGGAAAACCGTTCACGGCGAGCCAGGCATCAGGGCGCAGCGCGGCCGGGCGGCCCAAAAATGGCATAAATTTCCCCGGTGGTCGCGCTAGCGAGCGAGCGCGTCCCCCAACACACATATCCGGGTGGCCTCCTCGCCGCGCGCATGCAGGTCGCAGTGAGTCGGCTGGGAAGGATAGTCGGCCAGGGGGGCCTCGAGGGCGCGCTGGGCGCGATGATGCTCAGGGGCGGCCTGCGGACGTATGTCATGGACATGGGCGGCAAGGGTCTCCCCAAGAGCAGGTGCCCCGGCGTGGAGTGCAGCGCCAGGAATGCGGGCGCAAGGGGCGTCTATATCCTAGAGTGCAGCGGCGACGGCGTGCGCCCGCGCGAGTTCTACCTGGATTGGCGCGCGGGGCGGTTTTGCATGCTGCACACGGCGGGGGACGACGGCGCCGACGCGGCAGTGCGGCTTGTGGCCCGCGTGACGCGGATGCGCCGCGCATGTGTGGGATCCGGCATGCTGGAGGCAATCGCCGGGGTCACGGGAGCCGGCGGGAACGGCCGGCGGCGCGCGGCGCGCGAGACGGCCCTGATGGAACGTTCTGCCGCGGACGGGAGCGCTAGAGCCATGGTGCGCTGGGACGGCGCCATACTCTCCACGGGCGGCACGTCGGCTAGCGCGCACCTCGGGCTCGCCGGGGAGGTCAGGGACGCGTACGCGCGCATGTGCTGCAACATTGAGAGTGTTCGCGGCAGGGTTCCCGTGGCCCGCGGCGGGGTAACCCACCATGTCGGCAGGATCATAGGCTTTGTCCCCTCTAGGCCGATAAGGGACGTTCCGGGCCTTGTGGGCAAGGTGTTTACCGGCGAGCCTCCGCTCCTGATGGGCGGCAGCTGCCTCAGGATAGAGGGCGACCACTATGCGGTTCCAGTCGTCGACAGGGAAAACGCCGAATACCTTCACGTGAATGTGTCTCCCAACGCCTTTCGCGTAGGCATAAACTCCAGGTGGCCGGGCGCCAGCGTTCTTCGCCTGTTCGGGCACTTGCAGCTGCACCACGACCCCGGTCTGGCATGCCCCGTGGCGGCCGGAGCTCGCGGCGGATAGCCACACGCTGCTTGCGAACAAGGTGTTCGGCATGGTCGCCGAGGCCGATGGCGACTGGCCGACAACCATGCAAAAGTATGGCTATGTGGTGTGCACTGTCGAATTGAGCGTGAATGTCAGCGGCAGAAACGCAAGCCCCGACATTGTCCTGGCCAGCGACAGGCACGGCCACGCGCTGGTAATAGAATGCAAGAGCGGGGCAAACGTCGACCGTGGCCAGGACCGCAGGTACAGCCAGATGTCCATCGAGGATCTTTGGGGAGCCGGCGTGCCCAGGTCCATAAGCACGCACACGCCCGTGTACGCCATAAACGAAGAGCACGTCGCCAGGATAGGCGGGCACACCCGCCATGCGCTCATGGTGTTTGGCAAGAGAACCATATTTGGGGTCGGCGACTTTGGCAACCCGGGATTTACCAGTGAGCTGCACGCCGGCATCGAGCTGAAAGCCGGCGCCATGCCAGACACTGATGTCTACCCGTTCTCGATCCGCGACGCGCCTGGCGACATCGACAGGCGCGTGGCGTGGGCAGTCGAGAAATACCTCAACGACCGTCCCGGCGAGGCTGGCAAGTCGCCTGCCACGCGTCCCTCGGCGAACGCGATCCTGCGGCATGCGCACCCGCCCCACAGGTTTCTCTCCAGGGCGCACAGGTCGGAGCTTAGGCGCGCGGTGATTCGGAGCATTATGCGGCAGGAGGGCCTCGGGGCGTGGTGGCTAGACCCCACTGCGCGGTGGCAGTGCAGCCCCACCTAGAAGGCGCCTCCCCGTGGCGGGCCGCCCGGGGCCAGACAGGGCGCGGGCCGCACTAGGTTTAATTACGCGCCGCGCGGGCCGCGCGCGCAGATGATCACGATTGTGGGCTCTGGCAAGGTCGGCGGCGACGCGGCCCTCTTTAGCGCGCTCCGCAGGCTAGACGACGAGATACTCCTGCTAGACATCGCCGAGGGCCTCCCGCAGGGCGAGGCCATGGACACGAGCCACGCGCTCGCCGAGCTGGGCATCGACGTCAGCGTGCGCGGGTCCAACGACTATGCCGACATGGCCGGCTCGCGCATTGTCGTGATCGTCGCCGGCGCGGGCCGCAAGCCCGGCATGACGCGCATGGACCTCCTAAAGATAAACTCAAAGGTCGTAGGCGGCGTGGCCGCCGAGGCCAAGAGGCATGCGCCTGATGCCATCCTCGTCCCCGTCACAAACCCCCTAGACCCTATGGTCCACGTGGCCCACAAGGAGTCGGGCCTCGAGCGCGGCCGCATTGTCGGCATGGGCGGAATGCTAGACCTCTCAAGGTTTAGGGAGTTTATACACGGGGCCACGGGCCACTCGCGCGACTCGATAAGGGCGCTTGTCATCGGCGAGCATGGCGAGAACATGCTGCCCCTGGTGCGCCACTCCTCGGTGTCCGGCATACCGCTCGCGGACATTTTGCCAAAGGAAAAGATCGACGAGATTGTAGAGTCGACCAAAAAGGTCGCCGCCAAGGTCATATCGCTCAAGGGTGCCACGGTGCACGCGCCGGGCAACGCGATCGCCGCAATACTAGAGTCGATCGTGCGCGACAGGCGCCAGCTCGTGCCAGTCTCGACGCCGCTGGAGGGCGAGTATGGCCACTCGGGGATTGCGCTGGGCGTGCCGGCGATCGTCGGCAGGCGGGGCGTGGAGAGGATAGTAGAGCTGGACCTTGACGCCGGCGAGCGCGCCGTCATGGACGCCGCGGCGGCCAGCGTGAGGTCGGCGATTGGGAGCATCTAGGCATGCGCGCCGCCCCGGCCGCGACGCGGCGATGGAGCTAGACGAGGTTCTCGAGGCGCTGCGTGACGGCAGGATTGGGACCGGCCGAGCTCGCACGCTGATCGCGCTCAACTCGATAGAGCAGGTCGGCGGCTTTGCGCGAGTCGACGCCTCGCGCATGGAGAGGACCGGCACGCCCGAGGTCGTCCTGGGATCGACAAAGACGCTCGCAGAGGCCGAGGCCATAGCCACGAGGCTGCTGCGCACGTCCGGAGTCGCGCTCATATCCAGGGTGAGGCCGCGCGACAGGGGCAGGCTCGCCGAGCGCCTGAGGCGGCGCGGCGCGACTGTCACGCTGGCGAGGAGGTCGACGGCGGTTCTCGCGAGGCGGCGCGGGCGGCGGCAGGCGCGCGGGCGCGTCGGCATCATGGCCGCCGGCACGTCGGACATTGGCACGGCCGAGGAGGCCCGCCTGATGTGCGAGGCCATGGGCTGTGAGTGCGTGACTGCGTACGACGTCGGCATTGCCGCGCTAGGCAGGGTCTTTCCGGCAGTCGAGGAGATGGCCGGCGCCGGCGCGATCGTGGTCGTCGCCGGCATGGAGGGCGCGCTGGCGACTGTCGTCTCGTCGCTGGTGGACGTGCCCGTCATCGGCGTGCCCACGTCCGTGGGGTACGGCCACGGCGGGCGCGGGGCCGCCGCTCTGGCCTCGATGCTCCAGAGCTGCGCGCCGGGCCTCGCCGTGGTCAACATTGACAACGGCATCGGCGGCGGGGCCGCCGCGGCGAGGATTGCGCGCCGCGCTAGATGACGCCGCGGACCGCCTGGACTATCTTTTCTCCGATCACGTTGGCCGCAAGGCCCTGGGCCTCGGCCGTCTGCGCGCCAATGTGCGGCGTGAGGACCATGCCGTCGAGCTCGCGCAGGCGGCTCGCCGTCGCCGGCTCGACCTCAAAGACGTCAAGGGCCGCGCCGGCGAGCCTTCCTGACGAGAGCGCCTCGTGGAGGGCCACCTCGTCGACAATGCCGCCGCGCGACGTGTTTATGAGGCGCGCCGTTGGCTTCATCAGCGCGAGGCGCCTCGCGTCGACCAGGTTTTTCGTAGAGTCTAGGAGGGGCACGTGCAGCGAGACATAGTCGGAGCTCTGGAATAGCGTGTCGAGGTCCGCCTTTACGAGGCCCACCTCGCGCGAGAGCTCGGTGTCGATCGGGACCACGTCGTACCCTATGATGTTCATGTTTAGCGCGCGCGCGAGGCGCGCGAGGCGCTTGCCAATGTTGCCCATGCCGACTATGCCGAGGTACTTGCCCCGAAGCTCGCTCCCGACGAGCTCCTTTTTGATCCACCTGCCGTCGCGGACCGCCGCGTCTGCGCGCGGTATCTGGCGCGCCATCGAGAGCATGAGGCCCAGGACGAGCTCGGCGACGGCGTTCATCGCGCCCTCGACGGCGTTGAGCACGCGTATGTCCCGCTCCTTGCACGCGGCCGTGTCAATGTTGTCCAGGCCGACGCCGACGCGCGCGACTATGCGGCACGACGCTGCGCGCGCGATGACCTCGGAGGTGACCCTCGTGCGGCTGCGCACGACGATGATCGTGTGGGCAGGCGCCGCCTCGAGGAGGGCCTCTGGCGTTATCTCGGGCTCGTAAGTGACCCTGATGCCGTTGTCCTTGAGGATCTTTGGCAGTATGGGGTCCACCTTGTCGCATATGAGCGCAGAGTTTTCGGCCAACGCGCGCGCGGCCCGTGCGCACGGGTTATAACGATTTGGAAAATGAAAAAGGGAAAGGTGTGTTTGGGTGCTGTTTGCGCGCCTAGGCCTCGATTCCGCGCTCTGCCGCTATGGCGGCCGCGCGCTCGTCAGTGTAGAGGCCGTGAAGGTTCTGCTTTGGGTGCTCGATGCTGTTCATCCCCATCGGAGGCACTGCGTCGCTGGGGTTGCCCAGCGCGTAGGCGTACGAGTTGGAGACGGCCGCTGGCAGGTCGTGCTTTTCGACCAGGCCGAACGGGTCGCCGGCCACGATGACCGTCGCCGCACCGGAGAATATCGCCGCATAGTCATGGTTGACTGCGACGTATACGCCCGGCTCGTCAAAGACGACGTCGACGATCATGTTCTGCGATCCTCCAAGTAGCCACGTCTCGGTCGGGCCCGACTGGACCCTTCCGCCCTGCGTGACCCTGTCGAGTATCTCGCCCACAATGTGGAAGAAGAGGGGCTCGTTGCCCTGGTTCTCGACAAAGAACCTCACGTGTTGGTCGGTCTCCACAAAGAGCAGCTGCGACTGGTACTGGTTTAGGTCAGCGGAGTTCCACGGCTGTGCCACAAAGATGTTCTTCTCCGGGTCGTCGTTGATTAGGTTGTTGTGCGTCTCGTTGGGGACGTACGCGAACTGCTTCCCGTTGACCACGGTCTGCGTGTTCTGGTGGGCAAACATTGCCTTCTGGTCGTACGTGCCAGAGTCGGTCAGGTAGAGCTGGTTGTACTGGAGCTGGAACTCTAGCGCGTCAGGCGGGTAGAACTTGCGGTCCTTTACGACCTCGCCTCCCTGCACCGCCGTCTTTTCGACCATCAGCCTCTTGTAGCCGTCGAGCGGGTCGACGATGGCGATTCCGTACATGCCAGAGAGGACATGCAGGTCCATCTCGGCGACGTTGACGCCGGAGCAGTGGTACTTGAAGACGCCAGGCACGTGCGCTATGTAGCAGTAGGTCTTTGACTGGCCCGGAAACACGGCGTCAAAGTTTGTCGCCGATATCTGCGAGGCGTGCATGTCGTTGCCGTGTGCCCTCAGCTCGCCGTCAGGGATCGTCAGGGTCATCCTGATGACGTCGCCCTGCGTGACCCGCACCGTCGGTGCCGGGACCTGGCCGCTGAAGGTCATTGCGCTGTACGTCATGGGCTCGTCGGCCGTGTGCCCCATAATGGGCAGCTCGACGCTCTCGCCGGTCAGCTGAAAGTCCTCGACGTGCCTGCCCGTCGTGTCGACGTTCTCACAGTCCATCTGGGCAAAGGCCTCTGGCATCACCAGGTTTAGGCCGCCCATGTCGTGGATCTGCTGGATCGCGTCGATGTCGAGGGCCGACGTGTCGAGCGTCTGGCCTGCTATCTGTGTCTGCGTGTAGGAGCTTCCTAGCATCGTCATCCCGATCGCCGCGACTGCGGCCACCGGGAGGAGCGTGCGTAGTTGTCTTGCGTTCATTGCGCGCGCCCCTCCGGGGGCGCTATAAAAGGGGATCGTGGCCTCGCGGGGGCAGGAACTGCCGCCTAGCGGCGAGCCGGGCGGGGCGCCGGCGCCAGGAGGGCCCTCCGGGGGGCATCTGCCTCCCCGTGGCCACGATGCCGCCGAACTGGCAGGGCGCCGGCGCCAGGAGGCCCTTCCGGGGGGGGCGCCGGGGCCGCCCGGCCGGCAAGAGTGATTAACGGGTGCCCCCGCGCCCTCCCCCGATGAGGCACCGGACCGACACGGACTCGCTCGGCGAGGTGAGGGTCCCGCACTCGGCGTACTATGGGCCGTTCACGGCCAGGGCGATCGCCCAGTACACGGTCACGGGGAGGCCCTCGCGCGAGGGCCTCGTGAGGGCGTTTGTCATGACAAAGAGGGCCGCCGCGGCGGCAAACATGCGCGTCGGCGCGCTCGACAAGAGGCGCGGGAGGGCCATAGTGCGCGCGTGCGACACGGTCCTCGCCGGAGCGCACATGGGGGACTTTGCAGTCGACGCGATAAACTCGGGCGCCGGCACGGCCCTCAACATGAACACGAACGAGGTGATTGCAAACGTGGCCCTCGAGATCCTGGGCAGGAGGCGCGGCGAGTACTCGCACCTCCACCCAAACGACCACGTCAACATGTCCCAGTCAAGCAACGATACGTTTCCCACGGCGATGCATGTCGCCGCGCTGCACGCGGCGCGCCATGCCCTGCCCGCAATCGACATGGTCGTCGCGTCCCTGCGCAAGAGGGCGCGCGCGTTCGCCTCGCACAAAAAGATCGGGCGCACGCACCTCATGGACGCGCTCCCCGTGACACTCGGGGCCGAGTTTGGCGCGTACGCCGTGGCGACAAGGGCGGCGCGGGACGCCATCGCAGAGTCAATGAAGCCGCTGGCAGCCGTCGCGCTAGGCGGGACCGCCGTGGGCACCGGGGCAAACGCGCCGCGCGGGTACAGGCGCGCGGCCATATCCGAGCTCTCGCGCGTGTCGGGCCTCAGGCTGCGGCCCGAGGCGGACATGCAGTACGCGCTGCAGAGCAGGCAGGCCATCGCGGGCCTCTCCTCGGCCATGCGCGGCCTCGCCGTCGAGCTCGGGCGCGTGTCAAACGACATTAGGCTCATGGCGTCCGGCCCCGTCGCCGGAATCTCCGAGCTCTCCATACCCGCGGTCCACGCCGGCTCGTCGATAATGCCCGGCAAGGTAAACCCGTCGCTTGCCGAGTGCATGAACATGGTCTGCCTCGCCATAGTCGGCAACGACGCGACGGTGTCTGGCGCGGCGTCAGCGGGAC
Source organism: Thaumarchaeota archaeon S13 (assembly GCA_003724275.1). Taxonomy (GTDB): domain Archaea; phylum Thermoproteota; class Nitrososphaeria; order Nitrososphaerales; family Nitrosopumilaceae; genus JAHRAL01. Next base: position 4,641 of record RHFA01000075.1, on the reverse strand, counting down.
AGTTTGAGCTCAACGTAATGCTCCCCGTCATGATCGACCGCACGCTCGACTCGCTGGGAATGATGGCCGGCCTTGCGCCAAAGTTCGCCGCAAACCTGCTCGACGGCCTGGGGGCCGACAGGGCCGCGATGCGCGCGCGCATAGAGGCAAGCCCCGTAATCGTCACGCTCCTGGCGCCAAAGATAGGCTACCAGAGGGCCGCTGCCCTCTTCAAGGAGTCGCTTGCGACTGGCCGGACCATAAGGGACCTTGCCGTCAGCGGGGGGATCGCCACGAACGCCGAGATCGACGCGCTCTTTAGGTGAGTGGGCGTGGCGCGCATACACATCGAGGAGTACGGCTGCTCGGCGAGCCAGGCCGACTCGGAGATGATCGCCGGGCTGCTCGCAGCCGAGGGCCACACGGTGGTCCGCGGCGAGGAGGGCGCCGACGCGAGCGTCATCGTCACGTGCTCGGTAAAGGACGCCACGGCGAGCCGCATGGTCCACCGCATGCGCCGCCTCTCCTCTAGGCCCCTCGTAGTCGCCGGCTGCATGGCCGAGGCCGAGCCGGGGATGGTCCGCAGGATCGCCCCGCGCGCCTCAATGATGGGGCCGGGCTCGATAACGCGCGCCGCCGAGCTCGTCGGCGAGGCCCTTGGCGGCCGGCGCGCCGAGGCCCTCGGCGGCAGCGACAAAAAGGTGGGCCTCCCCAGGGTCCGCCTCGACTCTGGCGTCGGGATTGTCGAGATTGCCAGCGGCTGCATGAGCGAGTGCTCGTTCTGCCAGACAAAGCTGGCAAAGGGGGGCCTGCGCAGCCACCGCGTCGGCGACATTGTCAGGCAGGTCAGGGCAGACGTGCGCGACGGGTGCGGGGAGATATGGCTCACGTCGACTGACAACGGGTGCTATGGGCACGACATCGGCTCTAGCCTGCCCGAGCTCCTCCGCGCCGTGAGCGGCGTGGACGGGGACTTTGGCGTGCGTGTCGGCATGATGAACCCAATGTACGCCGGCCGCATACTCGACGGCGTCGCCGACGCCATGGAGGCAGACCCCAGGATATACCGCTTTTTGCACATTCCCGTGCAGAGCGGCAGCGACTCGGTCCTCGCGTCCATGAAGCGAGGGCACACGGCCGAGACGTTTGAGCGCGCGTGCGCGACAATGCGCGCGCGCTTTGGGCGGTTTACGGTCGCGACTGACGTCATTGTGGGCTATCCCACCGAGACGGGGGGCGACTTTGGGCAGACCGTGGCCCTCCTAGAGAGGACGAGGCCCGACATTGTAAACCTCTCGAGGTACAGCTCGCGGCCGGGCACCGAGGCCGCCGGCATGGCGCGCCTCGACGAGGGCGTGACGCAGGGCCGCAGCAGGAGAATCCACGCGCTCGCCGGCGCGATCTCCCTCGAGTCCGGCAGGGCGTGGGCCGGCTGGGAGGGCCGCGTGAGGCTGTCGGGCCGCTCGGCTCGCGGGGCCGTGGGCCGCAATTTCGCGTACAGGCAGGTCGACGTGGAGGGCTGCGAGGGGGCCTCGGGCACCGTCGAGGCCAGGGTGACGGGCGCCACGCCGCACTGCCTCCTGGCGGCCGTGATCAGCTAAAAAACTTTGATCGCGCGCTCTATTAGGGCCACACGCGGGGTTTTTTACCTAGACCGCGCAGCCCCCCTCGCAGTGACAGAGGTTTCCGGGCCGATCATGATAGTCGGGGCAGGCGGGGCTGGCTCTAGGCTCGCCCCCGAGGCCGCCTCGAGGCTCGGCGCAGGCCACGTCCTCGTGAGCAACGTCGCCTCTGACCTGCGCGGCGAGGCGTCCATAGAGGTCTCCACGGCGCCGGTGATAAACCCGACGGTCCACGTCATACGCTCGGCGGCGCGCAGGGGCGCCCCGCAGGTGCTAGGTGCCGTGGGCGGGGCGCGGACCGTGATCGTCATGGCTGGCCTGGCAGGCCGGTCCGGAGCGGGGATTGCGCCCATGCTCGCCGAGGCCGCCTCGGCTGCGGGCAAGACCGTCATATCCGTGGCGATCATGCCCTTTGGGTTTGAAAAGGACCGCGTCTTTGGCGCCGGGATTGCCCTAAAGAGGCTGCGCGCGGCGAGCGACTGCACGATCATAGTCGACAATGACGCCATGCTAGAGGGAAGCCCCGGCCTCGGCGCGCAGAGCTGCATCGGCATGGCCAACGCCGCAATCATGCACGTCGTCGGGTCCATCGGCGCCGGCGACGTCCCCGGCGGCGACAGCGTCGTGGCCGCCTCGCGCGCAGGCGCGGGACTCGAGGAGTCGGTTCGCGAGGCCATAAAGATGCTCTACGAGGGCGGCGTGCGCGGCACCGCGGCGCAGTCGCTGGTCCATGTCATCGGAGACGACGTGCCCGTCGGCGATATTGCCGGCGCCGCTGCGGCAGTCTCCGGGACCGCGGGCGGCGCGGCCACTGCCAGGGCGGCCGGCCCCGGCGGTGAGGGCGTCGTGGTCGTCTCGGAGCTCGGCGGCGCCTCAAAGTTTGACTCGTACGACCCGCTCGGCGCGATACCGGCTGGGATGACGCTAGACTGGGACGAGGCAGAGCGCAGCGTCCCGTGCGATCTCGACATTGTGCAGATAGAGCGCTAGCCTAGCACGCTATTTTTGCTTTTTGGGCTCGGGCTTTTTGGGCGCGTCCTTGCCGGCCTTTGGATCAGCAGTGCCCTTTTTGGGCTCGGGCTTTTTGGGCGCGTCCTTGGGGGCGTCCGGCTTGCCGGGCCCGGGCGCCTCGGCCTCCACGGCTGCGTCTGGCTGCGGCTCGCCGCCCTCCGCTGCGTCCCCGCCGGTGGCCTCTTCGGGTCCTGGCTCCTCCACGGCGGGGCTGGCCGGCTCGGCGGGCTCCTTGCCTAGCGAGTACGGCGAGACGAGCACGTGGCCGTCCTCGGTCTTTGACATTCTCACGCGCACCTTGCGCGGGGGGCGGCGTATGCCGCGGGCCCATATCTCGTGCGAGAGCGCCTGGTCGATCTTTATCTCCTGGACCTTCATGTGCTTTCTGGCAAACTCGCGGATCATGTTGATCGCGCGCATAGAGCGGCGGTTGTCCGGCGAGAGCAGGACCTTGCCCAGGGGGATTGTGTAGACTCGCTCGGTGTCGTCAGCCATCTAGCCCACGTCCACGTCGGTCTGGCGCCACGCGCGGCGCTTGGGGTTTGTGCGGACCGAGCGCTTTGTGCGCAGTATGACCCATGCGGGAACCGGCGAGGCCTGCCTGACCTTCCTCATCAGGCGTATCTTGCGGCCGGAGCCCTTGCGCGCTGCCATCGTGGCCCCCCGCCTCGGCGGCTCCTTTTAAGTCAAGCTCCCGCCTGCGGCGCGCAGGCGCTCGCCGACCTCGGTGAGCATCCTCGCCGAGGCGCCCCAGACCGTGTGCGGCCCGTGCGTCAGAGTCACGCCGAGCTGCCCTGACACCGAGGCCGTCGAGAGGATGGCCGCCAGCGGGATCTCGAGGACCTCCTCGACCTCGGCGTTTGGGAGGAGGTCGGGCCTCTCGCCGAGCACGTGGACGAACGGCGCGATGACATACCCCGAGCTCTGCGTCTCGGCGTCGCCGAGCTGCCCGATCACGTCGGCCCTGGCGATCTCGAGGCCGAGCTCCTCGCGGGCCTCGCGCATGGCCGTCTCGAGCAGGTCGGCGTCGCCGTCCTCCCACTTGCCGCCAGGAAAGGCGACCTCGCCGGCGTGCTGCCTCATGTGGCGCGCCTTGACCGTCATTATGACCGTCGGCTCGCCCGGCCCGTAGAACGTTAGCAGGACCGCCGCCGGCGATCGCGGGCCGTCCCTGACGGCCGCGTCTATGCTCGTCGAGAGGGCGCGCCTCAGCAGCTCGATGTCCATGTCGCGTGCGCGGTGCGCCTACTTTTTCTTTGACTTTTCGACAAAGGCCTTCATGCGCTCCTTGCGGTCCTCGTGCGTAAAGCAGTTGCGCCACGCCAGGAGCTCGATGCCCAGGCCCGTGGCGAGGTCGGCGTTGCGGCCCGTGTTTATCGAGACCTTTGACATGCGCACGCCCATCGCCGAGTTTGCCGCGATCGCGGCGGCCATCCCGGCGGCCTCCTCGGCGAGGGACTCTAGCGGCACGACCCTGTTGACGAGGCCGATCGACAGCGCCTCCTCGGCCCTGATCGCCTTGCCCGTGTAGACGAGCTCTTTTGCCTTTGCAATCCCGACGATGCGCATGAGCCTCTGCGTCCCGCCCCAGCCCGGCGGTATGCCGATCGTCACCTCGGGCTGGCCCAGCTTTGCCGTCTCGGCGGCGATGCGTATGTCGCAGGCCATGGCGAGCTCGCACCCGCCGCCAAGCGCGTACCCGTTGACGGCGGCGATCGTCGGCTGCGGGAGGACCTCGACGGTGTGCGTGAGGAGCTGGCCCAGCTTTGCGTACTCGACGGACTCGTCGGGAGTTATCTGGGACATGTACTCAATGTCGGCGCCGGCCGAGAAGGCCCTGTCGCCCTCGCCGGTCAGGACCACGGCGAGAACCTTCTCCTCGAGCGCCATGGACTTGAAGGTGTCTATGAGCTCGCGGGCCACGTCCATGTTCATCGCGTTGAGCTTGTCAGGCCGGTTGATCTTCACCGTGGCGACCGGCCCGTCCGTGGAGTAGTTCACGAGCGCCATCTTCACGCCCGCCCCCAGA
>RHFA01000118.1 GCA_003724275.1 Thaumarchaeota archaeon S13 | reverse complement strand
GGATCATTCTCCTAACCACGGGATGCCTACGCCGTACGTGTAAAAGTACGACGCCCTGTCTGGGTGCGCCTTCAGAGCCTTTACGGCAGCCTCGTACGGCGTCTTGCCCACAAACACCTCGCCGGCGCACATTGCGATGGTCTGCTTTGGGTACTTTGCGACTAGCTCCTCTTCCCTGGCCTCGAACAGTTTTCTCTGCTCTCGCGCGTCCTCTTGGAGCCTGGCCATCTCGGCCTTGCGCCGTGCTGCCTTGCCGGCATCGTCGCGATCGCCTTCCGCCGCTGGCATGGCGGGGCTCGAAGGGCGCCCCTATATAAAGCAGAGTCCGGCATCACGCGCAAAGTCGCCTGCGCCACATGAACGGGGGTGAGCGGAGGGCAGTTTAGGCAGTCTTGGCCGCGCAACGCAAAACCCGGCCCACGGCCAGCGCCGGCGCCACGTGCCAGGCCGGGCCGGGATCGTCCACTGGATGTCCAGGCCGGCCGGGGCGGGAGTGCCGGGCCAGGCCCTAAGACATGCTAGGAGCCCGTCGTCCGCCCGCCGCGGCAGGCGCCGCCCTGGCGGGCGCGCATGCCCCCACGTTTGGGATCTGCGCCCTATCCCAGCCCGGAGAGCAGATCCTCTATGCTCTGGGCGCCGCCCTCGGGATCCTGAAAGCCCCCCTGGCCGTCCTGCGGGGGCGCGTCAGTCTGCTGGGCCGGCTCGTCCTGCGGCGCTGACGGCGGCTGTGCAGGCGGCCGCGGCCGCCTGGCGACCCGCCTGCGTGCCCAGGCGCGCCCCCACGCGCGCGGCTCCCAGGCTAGGTATTAATACGGCCCTCCGCGCGCGCGCCCGCAATGTCCTACGGCGAGGTGGACACGCTCAACATGCTCTTTGAAAAGCTCGACGGGCTCCTCAACGAGTCGCAGGGCTATTACGAGTCGTTTCTCGACGCCAACACGCTCTACAAGGCCGGCAAGATGGACGAGCGCGAGTTTTTCGGCAAGATGGGCGACTATCTCGTGGCGTGCTCTGCCCTAGAGTTCCTCTCGATAAAGGCAATGTTTGAGCTCAAAAAGGCCCTCGACCGCGGCGGCCAGGGCGCGCCCCCCGGCGCGGCACAGCCCGGAATGCCGCCGGGGATGGCGGGCATGCCAGGAATGCCGCCCGGCATGGCGGGCATGGCAATGAGGCCCGGAACCGCGGCAAACCCCGTCGGCGCGCCGCCCAGCGTCGTGTCGGCCGGCGAGGCGTTTGCTGCGCCGGGCACGCTGCCATCGCCAGACCCGTCGCTTGCAACGCAGGCCGACAGGTGCGCGTCATGCGGCAAAGAGTCGCGCCGCGGCGCAAAGTTTTGCACCGGCTGCGGCGCCGGCCTCTCGCCCTAGGCCGCGGTCCCGCACTCGGCGCAAAACCTTGCGCCAGGCGACACCTTTGAGCCGCACTCGGCGCAAAACCTCGCCTCGGGCGCAGGGTCGCCGTACATCGACGACGCGAGGACCGCGCCGGACGGCGTGTACTTGTCGTCGTCGACCACCCTGACGGGCTCAAAGTCCTTTTCGTCCACAAACGTGTCAATCCGCGGCACAGACCCCCCTCCGGCGGGATCCGGCACCATGTCGGCCAGCCAGAACGCAAACCTCTTGAGCGTGAGCTCTGGAGTCGAGAAGGCCAGCGTGTGCGCCGACATGTAGTCGTCGGCGGCGCGGCCCCCGTCAAAGACCCTCATGCGGGGCCGCCCCCGGGCGTCGGCTAATAACGGTTTCTAGCCCCCGCGCGCCTACTTCCACGGGAGCAGGTGAAACGCCCCATAGTACGTGATGGCCGCGGCGGCTATCATGGCCACCCACCATCCAAACCCCTTCATCGGCGCGCGGGCGCGCCAGGGTGGCATAATAAACCTAGGGGCGGCTCGGCGCGCTAGAACGTCTGCTGCATGTCGCCCTTTATCGCGTCTATCTTTGAGGAGAGCGCCCCCTTGACGCGGTCGTTCTCCTGCGCCTCTAGTATCTTTGAGCACGAGGGGCACTTGAACATGGCCTCCAGCGCGTCCTCAAAGGTCACCCTCTTGCAGTCCTCGCTGCTACAGTGGTAAAACTCAGAGCCCTCCTCGTACGACAGGCGGCGCTCGAGGCGGTCGACTATCTTTTTCTTTTGGTTCTCGATAAACCCCTCTACCTCCTCGCGGCGCGACCTCCAGCGGTACACAAACCAGCCCTTTTTCTCGTCCTTGACGCGCACGCCGCTGATGAGCGACTTGCCAAACAGGTCATAGAGTATCTTGCGCACGAGGTTTATCCTCAGGCCCGTCGAGCTCGCAATCTCCTCGTCCGTGGCGTCTATCGACTTTAGGAGCGAGCGCGCGACCTTGTGGTACTCGTCGCCGCCTATCATCGTGGCGATCTTGATGAACGGGTCCTCATATACGGTTGCCATCTGCGCTGCGCGCGCGCCGGAGGGGCGTATTAATCCCTTTCGCGCGCCCTGGCCCGCCTGCGGGCCGCGTCGGCGGCGACCCCTTCGGC
>RHFA01000073.1 GCA_003724275.1 Thaumarchaeota archaeon S13 | reverse complement strand
CCCCCAAATCTGGAATAACGCTTTAAAGCCACGGCCCCGCGAGGCCCCCCGATGGCAGAGGTGAGCATCGCCATAGCGGCCCTGGCCGGCGTCGGCTCGTTCGTGGCCCCGTGCATACTGCCCATGATACCGGCCTTCCTGGCCTACATCTCGGGCACGACCGTCGCCGAGCTCGCCGCCTCCTCGGCCAGCGGGGCCCCCTCGCAGGGCGCGCGCGGCGCGCTGGCCGTCAACAGGGTCAAGGTCATGCTAAACACGGCCTTTTTCGTGCTCGGGTTCTCTGTCGTCTTCTCCACGCTCGGCGTGCTCATAAACAGCGTCCTCTACGACTATACCGCCGACGTCACGGGCGCGCTAAACCAGGTCGGCGGCGTCATTATCATCGGCTTTGGCGCGTACATGCTCCTCTCGACTAGGGTCGCCTCGCTCAACCTCGAGAAAAAGTTCCTCCCGCGCGGCGGGCGCGCGAGCCTCCCAATGTCGTTTGTCTTTGGCCTGGCCTTTGCGGCGGGCTGGACGCCGTGCGTCGGGCCTGTCCTGGGGACCATACTCACGCTCGCGGCGACGACGCCGTCGGCGTCGTTCAGCCTGCTCCTGGCATACTCGCTGGGCCTCGGCGTGCCGTTTCTCCTAATGGGCGCGTTCTTTTCGCGCGCGACGCCCATAGTGCGCGCGATGAGCCGCCACCTGCGCTACTATTCCGTGGCCCTCGGCGCGATGATCGTCGTGCTCGGCGTCCTCGTCCTCACTGGCCAGCTCGCCTACATTGCAAACTTTCCGCTCCTAAACGAGCTGGTCCTCCTGGGTTGATGCGCGCATGGACTCCAACATAAAGGCCGCAATCGTCTTCGGGGCGGCAATCGCCGTCGGCGTGTCCGTCCTTGCCGTCGTCTTTGCGTCGCTGGACGAGGAGATGCCGATGCGCGGCCCGCAGGAGGTCGACGCGCCCGTGCCCGCGCGGCCCGACAACCCCGCGCCTGGCCTCGTCGGGATTGCGCACTATATCAACACGACGCCAGAGGCCCTCGCCGAGGAGATCGACGGCAGCGTGGTCATGTATGACATCTGGACATACTCTTGCATAAACTGCGTGCGCACGCTCCCCTACATCACGTCATGGCACGAAAAGTACGCCGACGACGGCCTCCTCATAATCGGCGTCCACTCGCCAGAGTTTGAGTTTGAGAAGGACCTCGCCAACGTCGAGCGCGCGGTCCAAAAGCACGGGATCACGTACCCCGTCGTCATGGACAACGACATGGACACGTGGAAGGCCTTTGAGAACAGGTACTGGCCGCGCAAGTACATCGCAGACCACGAGGGCAACATACGCTACGACCACATAGGCGAGGGAGACTATGAAAACACAGAGCGCGTCATACAGGCCCTCCTCTCCGAGCGCGCCGACGCGCTCGGCATGGCGGAGATGCCCGAGACTGGCACCGTCGACATTGCCGAGTACGAGAACGAGGGCCGCACGCGCGAGCTCTACTTTGGGTACGCGTTCGCCTACGGCAGGAACCAGCTCGGCGCGCCGGAGGGCTTTGCCCCGGGCCAGGACGTGTCGTACGCCGAGCCGGGCCCGCTGCGCAACGACCACTTTTACCCCGTCGGCACGTGGACAAACCTCGAGGGCAGCATGAGGCTGGTCTCTGACTCTGGGAGGGTCCTGCTGCCATACCACGCAAAGCAGGTCAACATCGTCGCCGGAAGCGCCGCGCCGGCGTCCCTCGAGGTCCTCCTTGACGGCGAGCCCATAGGGCCGGCCGACGCCGGCTCGGACGTCAGCGGCGGCGTCGCCGAGGTGGGCGAGCACGGCCTCTACAACATCGTCTCAAGCGAGGAGTCGGGCCGGCGCACGCTGGAGCTGCGCGCGTCTGGGGGCTTTGAGATATTCACGTTCACGTTTGGCTAGTAGCCGCGAGGCGCGTCGCCGCGGTGACGCCGCCTGCGGTGACACGGGCCTTTAAAGGCCCCGCCGGCAGGCCACGGCAGACTTGATCCCTGGTTGGTCAGACGGGGGCGGCGGCCTGTCGGGCAGGATACTCAGGGGGATACGCCCCTCGGTCCCGCTAAAGGCGCGAATAGGCGCCGCCCAAAAGCGCCTAGAGTCGCAGATAGAGAGGCTCAACGGCGTGCAGGAGACGCTAAAAAAAAGGGACGCCGCGATGCTCCAAAAGATAGCCGACGCGCAGCGCGCCGGCAACGCCGGCTATGCGCGCGGCTATGCGCAAGAGCTCACCGAGGTCCGCCGCATGCGCGGCGTCATCCGCAACGCGCAGCTGGCCATGGAGGGCGTGAGGACGCGCCTGGACACCGTCGCCGAGTACGGCGACGTCGTCGTCACGCTCAGCCCGTGCATGGCCCTGGTCAAGGACATGGCGCCCGGCCTGGGCGCCATGATGCCCGGCGTCAACGAGTCCCTCGGCGACTTTGAGCGCTCGATGAGGGAGATACTGGAGGGCTCCTCGACGGGGCCGGCCGCCGCGCCAGAGGCCGCCGCGCCGACCAGCCCCGACGCCGACGCGATACTCGAGGAGGCCCGCGCGGCGGCTATGCGGAGCGCCGAGGAGAGGCTGCCAGACGCGCCCTCCCAGGGCGTCGTGCCGCCAGAGTTTGAGAGGCTGCCTCCGCCGCCCGTGGACCTGCGCGAGGACGTGATGTCTGACAGGCAGGTCTACACGTAGGGCCGCAGGGCGGCAAAGCGTTTTAAGGCCCGCGCCTCGGCGCGCGGCCCGAATGAGGGTCTACCACGCCAGCCCCGGCTTTGGCAGCATGCTCGACGAGGCCCAGGCCGTGGAGTTTCTCGAAAAGAGCGTGCTAAACCTGCAGCTTGGCACCGTCGATGCCGACGGCGACGCCAACGTCCACACGGTCTGGTACGTCCACGAGGGCGGAAGGCTCTACATTGACGCCGCGCGGGCCTCCAAAAAGGTCGCCAACATCCGCCGCAACGCGCGCGTCTACTTTTGCGTCGATGACGAAAGGATGCCGTACAGGGGCGTGCGGGGCAAGGGCACGGCGACCGTGCACGAGGACATATCCATGGCCCTGCCGATAGCCGAGAGGATCATGCTCAAGTACACGGGCAGCCTCGACAACGAGGTGGCCGCCGCGCTCCTTGACGGCGTGAGGGGCGGCCAGTCGGCCCTCGTCGAGATAGAGCCGTCATACTATTCGACGTGGGACCACGCCTCGGGCGTGACTGGCGGGCGCGACGCCTAGCCGCCGGCTACGCCGGCCAGCCCCTTCTTTATGCGGCTGATCGTCGGATAGCTGTACCCGCGCCGGCGATAGTTTGCGACCATCAGGCGCCAGTTCTCCAGGCGCCACCTCGCCTGCTCGGGCGTCACGGAGGTGACCTCCCTGCGCACGACGCCCCTGCGCCCCACGCGCAGCGTCCCGGCGTCCTTTGACTCCCACCTCCTCCTCGCAAAGCGCAGGCCAGCGAGCGCCTCGGCGACGGGAACCTCGCGCAGGCACTCGCGCATCTCGGACAGCTGCGCCGGCGTCGCCTCGCCGGCCAGGTCGGCCTCTATCCTGGCCCCCATGCGGCGCCGCCGGGGCGGGGGCGAATATTAGCACTGCGGCGGGCGCAATTTGGCAGCATGGGTTATATTGTCGCTCTCGGGGGGAGCCGCCGTCATGGCGTTGGAGGGGACAGGGCTGCCAATGGCAAGGGTGAGGGTCGACAGGGGACTGGGCAGGGTGTTCCTGACTTTGGCCTCAGGCAATGGCGCCGGCGAGGTCGCGATTGACGTTCTTCCTTCCCAGCTGCCCGGCATTGTGGCAGAGTTTGGAAACGACGGTCGCCCCATAAAGGATCCCCCTGCAATGTCTCCCGAGGATCTGGAGGAGCTAAAGGGCAAGATAATGAAGATGACAAAGTCCCGGGATCAGTTTTACCCAGGAGAGATTGCCGTGAAGCTGGGACTAGAGCACGACGTTGTCATAGAGGCCATATACACCCTCCAGAGGGAGGGAAAGTTAAGGGAGAGCGATGACCCGTAGAATGGTTTTCAGGAATCTGGGCGCTACAATTGAGGGCCAGACGATATACTGCGAGTACCGTAAGGCTGGCAGGGAGAGGCCGATACGAAAGACAGGCACGCACCGTGGAAGGTCAACCGTTCTGGACAACGCGCTGTGCAGTATCCAAAAGCCGTACTCGCGCTACGCGGTCCAGGAAACGAACCCCCTACGGTCAAAACAGGAGCGTGACCCCTAGCACAAAAGGGGCACGTTTGGGCTCTTGCGGGGCGTTTTGCTCCTGCCAGACCCAAACATGATGGCCGCAGGGGGGCGAGGGCGTTTGCTGCCAGCTATCCCAATGCCCGGTAAGCCTGCGGGCAGATGCGCATATGCCCGGAGCAGATAGCCTTCGCGAGATCCTGCGTGGCCTCAAGGGCGACGCTAGCAAGCCGCGCCGCGCTAGCGGCCACGGGCAAGCTGGATCTCGGGTCGACGAGAGAGCCGGCGGCGCGGGAGCCCAGAGGCGCGTCTAGGGGAACTTGGGCAGGGCTGGCATGCGGCGACTTGCCGGCCCTGACACGCGCAGCCATGCTGTAAATGTTATAATATCGCCCTTGGGCGGGGCTGCCGTCATGGCGATGGATACCCAAAATCCCCCCACGGCAAGTGTGAGGGTCGACAGGAGATCAGGAAAGGTGTTTTTGACGGCACTGTCCGGCGAGGGGCGCAAAGGCGAGGTCACGATCGACGTTCTCCCATCCCAGATGCCGGAGATTGTCGCGGCGTTTGTGGACGTGGACCATCCCGGCGCCGACAGGCCCGCAATGCCCCCGGAAGAGCTGGAGGAGATAAAGGGAAAGATAATGAATATGACAAAGGCACAGGAGCGGTTTTACCCGTACGAGATTGCAACGGAGCTCGATCTTGACTACGACGATGTCATGGAGGCCATGAACTCCCTTGAGAGGGAGGGCAAGATAAGGGTGCTTGACGACGAGTAGCAAGGTTGCCATGAATGCTAGCGCACAAATTGAGAGACGGTGGAGACACTGCGTTCGCTAGAGGCATGATGATGCCGGCTCGAAAGACTCGCTCGCACTGGCAAGGCGACAGCGCCGGGCAACGCGCCGTGCATGACTTGGAGCCCACACGCGCGCGACTCTAGAAGCCAAAATGGCCGGCGCGAACGCCTGAAACCCCATGGGCTCCCGCAGGATCTCGCGGGCAGGCCATGACGGCAGTCGGGGCGCATATGGCTCCCCGCAAAGTCCTGCGCAGCATAGCTGGCAAGGACACATGGCGCGCCGCGTCGACGATCACGGGCGGGTCGAATCATGGGCAGGCGCGAGCTCCCAGGGTGCGGGCTGCCCGGTTGCTCATTTTGCGGAACATGGGCATGGCATGCTTGCGCCGTCCCTGGCCTGGCGCGCACATTCCAGCGAAGTCTTATATTGGCCCCCTGTGGCGGAGCCGCCATCATGGCGTTGGAGGGGCCAGGGGAGCTGCCATTGGCCAGTGTGAGGATCGACAGGAGCCAGGGAAGGGTGTTCCTGACTCCTGCCTCTAGCAATGGCAGCTGCGACGAGGTAGTGATCGACGTTCTCCCCTCCCAGCTTCCAGACATCGTTGCAGAGTTTGGAAACGGCGGCCGCCCCATGAAAGACCCTCCTGCAATGTCGCCCGCAGAGCTGGAGGAGCTAAAGGACAGGATAATGAGGGCAATAAAGGCCAAGGAGCAGTTTTACCCTGGCGAGATTGCCATAAGGCTGGGTCTAGAGTACAAGACTGTCATGGAGGCCCTGAACTCCCTTGAGGGCGAGGGCAAGATAAAAGTGCATGACGACGAGTAGCAGAATCGCCTCGAGCCGTGGCAAGGCGATTGGGGTTCTCACGTTACACCGAGCGTCCCAAGGCTGGCAGGAAAGGACGGCATGGGTGGCAGACGCTCGCCGTGGCGGGCAAACAGATCTGCACAGCGCGCCATGCGTAACCCAAAAGCGGCACTCGCGCGGAGCCGGCGCACAAGGCGGAGACAAACTGCGATCCTGTCCCGCAAAAGGGCCATTTCCGCCCGGGCTGCGGCGAGGCCGCCAGACGGCCTGGCCCCTAGCACGAAAGGGGCACGTTTGAGTTCTTGCACAGCGTGTTGTATATGCCAAACCCGAATATGACCGCGGCGACGGCCGCGAGGGGCGCTACGACGAGGACCTTTGACATCAGCGGGCTCAATGCCGAGCCCGCGCGCGCCAGCCGCCGCCTATAAGTCTGACCTAGGAGACCTCTATTGAGAGCCTCGCGCGCGCGCCTGGCTCGCGCAGGGCGCGGACCATCTCGCGCGGGACAGAGTCAGACGCCGCGTCGCACTCGACGGCGAGCGTGCGCGGGCACGCGTACGCGCTCCTCCTCAGGACAATGTCGCGCGCGTCGCTGAGGGCCAGGGCGGGGTCGCCGCGCCCGCGCAGGCCAAAGGACATCCCGCCGACTGTGATCTCGACGGCCACCGCCGCGCCCGCGTCGCGCAGGCGCGCCTTGAGGGCCTCCGGCAGGCCAGCGCACGCGCACGATGCCCCCACGCCTATGACGCAGTCGCCGGCAGGCGTGAGATCGCCCCCGCGCGTGACCTCGATCGTGCGCTCGTGGAGCGCGCGCACGCACTCGTGCCCAAAAAACCCGATCTCGAACCTCAACGGCCCGCAGGCGCGGCTAGACTTAAATTAAACGTTGGCCGGGGCGCGCGCGTTGCTTCCGGCGCAGCAGGGATACGACAGGGCCATAACGGTGTTTTCGCCCGACGGCCGCCTCTACCAGGTCGAGTACGCGATCGAGACCGTCAGGCGCGGCTCGATCGCAGTGGGCATAAAGTCGCGCGAGGGCGTCGTGATCGGCGTCGAGGAGAGCTCGCGCAAGCTCCAGATATCTGACCGCCTGCAAAAGATATTCCAGGTAGACGCGCACATCGGCGTCGCCGCGGCCGGCTACATACCCGACGCGAGGAGCCAGGTCGACAACGCCAGGTTCTTCTCGCAGAGCAACCGCCTCATCTACGACGAGGACGTCGACGTCGAGACCGTCGCCAGGCACGTCTCTGACCAGTGCCAGCAGTTCACGCAGTTCGCCGGCGTGAGGCCCTTTGGCGTCGCGCTCATACTCGCCGGAGTCGACGGGGGCGGCGACGGCAGGCTGTTCCTGACGGACCCTAGCGGCACGTACGTCTCGTACGACGCCGTCGCCATCGGCGCCGGCAGCGACGGCGTCACGACGTTCCTCGAAAAGGCATACTCGCCGGACATTGGCCTCGACGAGGCCACGAGGCTCGCCGCGGCGGCGATACAGATGTCGCGCAGCGAGCTTGACAGCGGCGCGCGCGTCAGGATGGCCCGCGTGCCGGCGGGCACGCGCTCCTTTGAGATAATACCGGACTCGGACGTCGAGGCGATCGCCGCCGAGGCGCGCAAGGCGTACGCCGACAGGGTCACCTAGCGCCGGCGCGCGTTGGACATATCAGTCGCAATCCCGGACTCGTCGGTCTCTGACGAGCCGACGCGCGAGTCAAAGGCGAGAAAGGCCTCCTCGATAGCGCGCTCGTGCGCGATATTTGGCGTGCGCGCCGTCTATGTCTATGGCGACCGCGGCACTCGCGAGGACGCCTCGCTCCTCACGGGCCTGCTGCGCTACGCCGAGACGCCACAGTACCTGCGCCGCGCGCTCTATCCGCGCATCGACGCGCTGCGCCACGTCGGCGTAATGCACCCGCTGCAGATCCCAAGCCACACGGTCCCGCGCCGCATGCGCGACGTGCGCGCCGGCGACGTGCGCGAGGGAGTCGTAGTCGGCATGCGCGGCGGCAGGGCCGTCGACGTCGGCCTCGGCGAGGCCCTGCCCTACCGCGGAGCCGCCGCGCCGGGCTCGCGCGTCACAATGCAGATGCGCGCCGGCCCGCCGCGCCCTGACCCAAAAGAGATACCGCGCGCCGAGGCGCCGCCCTACTGGGGGTACGAGGTCCGCTCGCGCGCGAGCCTCGCGGCGCTGCTGCGGTCCTGGGAGGGGCCGGCCATACTCACGTCAAGAAAGGGCCGCGCGCGCGCGGCGTCCGCTGCCCGAAAGGCCAGGCGCGGAGGCGCGCTCGTCGCCTTTGGCGCGCCGGACAGGGGCCTGCCGGAGATACTCGGGGGCAGCGGCGCGCGCGAGCCGATGGTCAACTTTTTCCCAAACCAGCGGACCGCGACGGTCCGCCTGGAGGAGGCGATCATGGGCGTCCTGGCCATACTCGACGCGGCCCCGGGGGGAGGCGGCGGTGGGCCCTAGGCGCCGCCTCGTCCTGGCCATGGCCGCAGGCGCCGCAGGCGTGGCCGCGGGAGCGGCGTTTTTGTGGATCGCCGTCTCTGCGCTCCTCGGCTAGCGCGCCGGACAGGCCAACAATAGTTAAAAGGGGCGCCGCCGGCCCTCCCCGCCAGGATGGGGCACAGGAAGCACAGCCAGCCGCGCAGGGGCAGCCTTGCCTACCTGCCGCGCAAGCGCGCCGGCACGATGGAGGCCAGGGTCCGCTCGTGGCCGGCGGTCACCGGCGAGCCGCGAATGCTCGCGCACGCCGGCTTCAAGGCCGGCTGCGTGCGCGTCGTCAGCGTCGATGACCGCGAGCACACGCCAAACCACGGCAAGCAGCTCGTCAGCATGGGGACGGTGATAGCCACGCCGCCGGCGACGGTCGTCGGCGTGAGGGGCTACTCGGGCGGCCACGACGGCCACCACGCCGAGTTTGACGTGTACGCCCCCGAGATGCCAAAAAAGGTCTCGCGGCGCCTCTCGCTCAAGAGCGCCGAGGGCGCACTAGAGTCCGCGAGGGCATCGCTAGGAAAGGTTGTGCGCATATTTGCAGTCCTCGCAGTCACCCCCGAGGACGCCAACACTGGCCAAAAGGCGCCCTATGTCTTTGAGGCCGCAGTCGGCGGCGGCGACGTTGCGGCCCAGTTCGAGTATGTCGCCGGCCTCCTCGGCAAGGAGGTCGGCGTAGACAGGGTCTTTGAGGCCGGCGCGACAGTAGACGTCGCGGCAGTCACGCGCGGCAAGGGCTGGCAGGGCGTCATAAAGCGCTACGGCGCAAAGCGCAAGCAGCACAAGTCGCGCAAGAGCGTCAGGGAGCTCGGCACGCTCGGGCCAATATCGCCACAGTATGTCATGTATACGGTCCCGCGCGCGGGCCAGATGGGCGCGCACCAGCGCGTAGAGTACAACAAGAGGATAATGATCATGGGCAGCGCCGGCGAGGGCGACCCCATAAACCCGGCGGGCGGCCACCACAGGTTTGGCAGCGTGGCCGGCGACTATGTCGTCCTCATGGGGTCGGTCCCCGGCACGCCGCGCAGGCTAGTCAAGCTGCGCGCGCCGATGAGGCCGGCGTCCGCAAAGGCCACAAAGCCAAACATACTGGAGGTGATCGCGTGATGGCAGTCGCCGTCCTGCGCGCCGACGGCACGGGCGACGGCGAGGTCGAGCTCCCGCGCGTCTTTGAGACGCCCGTGCGCGGCGAGCTCATCGCGCGCGCCTACACGATAATGAACACGCGCCACTTTCAGCCAAAGGGGACGCACCCGACTGCCGGCATGGACGTGGTCGCGCGGACCGCAAACCCGCCCACGGGCCAGGGCCAGTCGAGGATTGCGAGGATACGCACGAGCGGCGGGAGGAGGCAGGGCGAGGCCGCCGGCGTCGCCTCCGTGCGCGGCGGCAGGCAGGCCCACCCGCCAAAGGCCGAGCGCGTCATCCACAAGAGGATAAACCGCAAGGAGCGCCGCCTCGCGCTCTGCTCGGCGATCGCCGCGACGGCCGACAGGTCGCTTGTCGCCTCGCGCGGCCACCGCGTCCCCGAGGGCGCCGCGCTGCCGCTGGTCGTGAGCGACGACGTCGAGGCGACGTCCACGGCAAAGGGCGTCCGCGCCCTCCTCGGCGCGCTGGGCCTCTATTCTGACGTCGAGCGCCTCCTCTCGCGCGCGCGGCGCAGCGGCAAGCCTGCCCTGCGCGGGAGGACCAAAAAGGTCGGCAAGAGCGTCCTGTTTGTGACCGGCGGGGACCCCGGCACGCTCTCGCGCGCGTGCGGCGCGGTTCCCGGCGTCGAGGTCCGCCGCGCGCGCGACCTGAGCGTCCTGGACCTGGCTCCCGGCGCCTCGCCGTCGCGCCTCACAGTCTACACGAGGGCCGCGATATCCGAGATCGCCTCCATCCCGACGCCGCACCTGGAGGCCATGGGGGCGCCGCAATGAGCCCCGAGGAGGCCTCTAGGATTGTCGTGCGGCCCTACATCACCGAGAAGACCTTTGCCATGGTCGAGGGCGAGGCGAAGATCTGCTTTATCGTGGACAGGGGGGCCAGCAAGTCCCAGGTCGCCGAGGCCATCGAGGAGCTATACGGCCAAAAGGCCGCCGGCGTCAACACGGCCCGCACGATATACGGCAAAAAGGCCTTTGTGCGCTTTGAGAGCGCCGAGAGGGCCCGCGACCTGGCCACGAAAATAGGAATGCTCTAATATGACC
>RHFA01000029.1 GCA_003724275.1 Thaumarchaeota archaeon S13 | reverse complement strand
GTCAAAAACCGTGCCTAGTCATACAACACCCTCGGCGGGTCCCATAGACATATTACCTCCACGCCCTCGCGCCTCCGCCAGGGTAGGCCGACACACGGAGCCGCCCCGAGGTGCGGCGGCGGCGGGATTACTCGATCCGCCGTACCGACCCCTTCATTCCCTCCTGCCGCGGCGGCGCCATACCTTGCGCTCGACAAGCCTGAACAGGCAGCCAAACGCCGCGTCGCCCCCCTTGTGGCGGTTTATGATATACGCGATCGCGTCGGCAACCTGGACCAGCGCGCTGGATCGCGAGTCCACGAACGCGATTTCTGTAACGCGGCGCGCCCCCTCGGACAGGGCAGGATGCCTTGTCTCCCTCCGCGCCAGCGCCCTCCGCATCGCAAAGCGGTTCCTTTCCACCACATTGTCCGAGACTACGCGTAGCGTTGTCCCGTCCCCCCGCTCTATCGCAAGCTGCTCTAGCCTTTCTACAAGACGCACCGTGGCTTGCTCGGCAATCCTGACGTCTGTCACGCGTTTTCCGCGCATCCTTGTTCTCATAACCGTGATATTAAGCAGCACGACGTCGCGGCCGCACACAATATCCATGATCTGCCGCATGACGCGCATGTTTTGTTCCGTGCTCATGGATCCAAGGGGCGAGTCGCCACGATCGTGAAACATTTCCCCCGCGTGCAGCTCCCACTTTGCCGGGTCGGCTCTGGGGACGAGCTCGAGCTTTAGCCTTCGGATTTTTTCCTCAAGCTCGCCGAGAGCCTTTGGGCTTCCCGCAACGCACGCAAGCACAAATCTGTTTGGACCCATTTCAGACTTGAGCCCGCTGCCCGACTCGTCGACATAGGCCTCCCACTCTGTCATTGCGGATCAGCCTCCCGCGCCGGGCATGCGATCATGATCGCGCAAGTCCCTGCAGGCAACGCGGGGTGGCCGCCCCCGTGGGTTTTGTGGTGATCCCGCAAAAAATGTTCACAAGGCAGATCGCTTGTTTTGACACAGTGGCGGGAGAGGCGGCCCGCATGGCCGCCCATGGCAGCCCACGGCGGGCGCGTGGCGGCCTCGCCGCGGCATGCTAGGGGCGGCGAGCCTTTCCGCCAGGGCAGGGCACGGCAGGGAACGCCCCGGGCGGCGGCGTCGCCAAGGCGCTATTGCGGGATGCGCCGGCGCGCGCGCAAAACCACCCATGCGCAGGCCGGCGCGACGAAAAGCGCGACGAGGACCGGCGGCACTGCCCACGCAGGCAGGAGGGCCGCCCCGTCGTGGGCGTGGGCACCCATGGAGAGCTCGGGCGGCATCCCGAGGCCCGCTATGAGGGCGTTCCACCCGCCGTGGACTATGGTCTGCTCGTACCACGCGTGGCCCGACGGCAGCGCGTTTATGATTAGAAACGCGCCGAGGACCACGAGCGTCGCGCCCGTGATTCGCTCGAGGCGCAGGCGCGCGCCGACGAGGCGGCGCGTCGCGTCGACGCCGAGCATCGCGAGGACCGAGACGAGGACGAGCGGGACGGCGCGGCCAATCCCGTGGACCGCGCCCAGCGACGCGCCGAGGCCCACGCTGCCCACCGTGGCGATATGCGCGAGCAGCCAGTAAAACATGGGGTTTGGGCAGCCCACGCCGGCGTTGCCGAGCAGTATCCCCATGAGGAACGAGCGCGCAAGCTCGCCCCGCCCCTGCATGAACCGCGGCATCCCCGAGTATGTCGGCAGGCGGACCCTGACTATGCCCAGCTGCGAGAGGCCAAACGCGTAGGCGATCGCGCCGGCGAGGCCAAACATGGCCGACGTCGCCGTGCCAAGCGAGGCGGCCTGCCCGAGCGCCGCGACGGCCGACGCGTACGCCGTTATCGTGATCACGAGGCCCGCGCCAAAGAGGCCCGCCATGGCCAGGCCCCTGAGGTGGCCGCGGCCCATGCTCATGGGAACTATGACAAAGACGAGCGGCATCGTGCACGGCAGGACTATCATCGAGAGGCCCGCGGCGTACGCAATGGCCGCCCACGCGCCGTGGCCCGCGCCGCCCTCCCCGACGGCCGTCCAGGCGACGCCGCCGACTAGGGCCATCGAGGCCATCGCAAAGCCGGCCATGACGACTGCCGTCCTGCCCCGCCGCGCGATCGCCTCCTGCCCCATGCCGCCGCGCGCGCCGCGCCGCCACGCTATAATACCTAGCGCGCCGCGCGCGCGCGATGGCCGGCGACCCGCACACTAGGAGGCTAATCCGGATGGCCTTTGCGGGCACTCGCGGCGGGCCCATGAGGGCCAGGATCGTCGTCCTCCTGCGCGCGCGGCCCATGAACACAAACCAGCTCGCCGTGGCCCTCGGCGTCGACTACAAGGCCGCGCAGCACCACCTGCGCGTGCTCTTGCGCGACGGGATGGTGTCAAGCCCCGGCGGCCGCTATGCCGTAGAGTACTCGGTCTCGGCCCTCCTCGAGGCCAACATGGCCGCCTTTGAGGAGATCGCGGCCAAACTGGAAAAAAGCAAATAAGGCGCCGCGGCGGCGCGTGTCCCGTGGAGGCCACGTCGGCGGCCCTCTCGGCCGTCTCGCTTGCGAACATTGGCATACTCTGCGTGCTCATCGCCGTCTATGCGAGGATGCGCATGGCCACGCGGGCCCGCCTCCCGCTCGGCATGACAGTAGTCTGCTCGCTCCTCCTCCTCCACAACGCCATCGGCGCGCTGGCCTACTTTTCGATGGAGGAGCTCTTCTCGCACGCCGTCTTTCCGTACATGCTCGGCGTCGGGATTGCCGAGCTCGCCGGCCTGGCGATCCTGCTGCGCCTGGCCCTCGAGTGAGCGCTGCGGGGTCACCCTTATAACGCGGCGGCTCCGGCGCGGCGCTCGCAGATGGGCCTGACTGTGTACATTGACGGCGGGGCCGGCGACGACCCAAAGTACGGCTTTTTTGTCAAGGAGAACGGCAGGGCCAGGTGCGAGCGGGCCGCGGGCCTGACAAACATGGAGGCCGAGTACCACGCGCTAAGGCTCGCGCTAGAGTGGCTGCGCGGCGAGGGCGCGCAGGACGAGGAGATTGTCGTGTACAGCGACTCAAAGACGATGGTCTCGCAGGTAAACCACGAGTATGGGATCAACAGCGACGAGCTGCGCGGGCTGGCCATGGACATCTGGCCGATAATCGGCGAGTTTTCCTCGTTGAGCCTGCGCTGGATACGCCGGCGCGACAACCCCGCCGGAAAGATGCTCGGGAGCTAGGGGGCGCCTGTGCGCGTTTTGGCATCTGCCGTGGCCGGCCGCTGGCGGGGCGTGGGGGGCAACAGGCGGCTGCGGCGTCTCTGGAGGTCTGTGGGAGGATCGCGGCGGCTGGTTCTGCCCGCAGCATCGCGACTCCCGTGGCGCGCGCGCCTCCGAGCCAGTCAGGGGTCGGGACGGCGCCGCGGGCGCCTCCGAGCCCCCAAGTCTGGGTTTTGCCCCCGCACGGGCTGGACCCGGCCTGCCCTCGAGGGCGGGCCTGCACTGTGAGGCCAACGGGCATGAGCCTGCGGCCACTGGCGCCCCAGGCCAGCATTCTGCCATTTCAGGCGACGGCATTGCTAGGAGTGGCACGCCAGGGCGAAATTATCAGGCCGAGCCGCCGGCGAGGGCGGGGAGCCTATGCGGCCGGCTCCAGCGTTACCGTGACTTCCGCGCGGGCGGGGCCTGATCCCGTTGCGGCCACGACCGCGAACGTGTAGTCGCCGGCGGCCGCCGACTCGTGGGAGGCGTCAACGGTGACCGTCGCCGTGCCGGGGCCGGTGTTCTCCACGGCCACAAAGTCCGGGTTGCCCTCTAGGAGCACTATGGGCTGCGCGTCATCAGCGGCGGCAGTTATGGGGAACTCGCGCGACTCGCCGAGCCTGACCGTCGCGCCGTCCAGCCCGCCCACGTCGAGCGTGATCCCCGCCTGCGGCGGGGCGGGGCCGGCGTCCGGCCCGGCCGGGTCCGGCGCCGCGCCGGGAGCCTGCGGGCTGTACACGACCCGCGGCGTGGCGCCCGTGCCCACGGCGCCGGGGACGTGCAGCGTGAACGACGCCTCTCCGGCCAGCGCCACGGCCGGCGAGGGCTCGCCGCCGGCCCCCAGCGAGGCGCCCGAGGCGCGCTCGCCGCCCACGGTCCAGTCGGAGGCCCGCAGCAGGCCCCAGGCACCCTCGCTCAGCGTGACGCGCGCCCCGCCGGCGCCGGTCGTCTCGGCCGAGGCGACCTGCGGCAGCGTGGTGTCGACCCTGGCGATCGGCTCGGCTCCCCCGGCGTCGGCGAACACGCCAAGGTTGCCCGCCGCGTCGGGCGCAGTTATGGTGTACCCCAGTGCCCCCTCTGACGTGCTGGCGCCTATGCTCACCCCGCCCGACCATAGCCTGGCCGTTTCCCCCATGGCCATCCCGACGTTGGATCCCGCCGCAAAGAGGCGCGGCGCGGCCGTCTCGTGGCCGTCCTCGTCCATGGCCAGCGAGACGGTGACCGTGTCTCCTATGCCTGCCCAGATCGCGTTTGGGCCGGACTTTGCGGCGCCGCCGTCGCCCGATACCGCCGCAGAGACGGACGACGCCCCTGGCGCTATCCCGTCAAAGGCCACAACGCGAAGCGTCCCACCCTGCGCGTTCTTGGGCGTCGCGTCAGTGTCAGTGCACGGCGAGGCGCGCGTGTCGCGTATCCGCGCATCGTCGTCGGCGGTTCCGTCGTAGGCGACCGTCGGCGTAGCAGCGGTCCCGGACAGCGCGGCGTGCGTGATCTCCACCGTGGACGGGTCGGTCGCGCTGACCGCGACTGCCGCTATCTGCCTGGCCGCCCCGGCGTCGGTGACTGTCCAGTGAGCCCTGTGCTGGCCTATCGTGGGCGCGGCTCCAAAAGCGACGGGCTCGTTAAAGAGCACCCTTGTCGTCGTCCCGTCAGTCGAGGCCGAGAGGAAGACCGGCGCGTGCGTGTCCGCATAGGTCACCTCGCCCTGGCCTCCCCCGGCTGGCGTCCAGATGCCCATGGCGGAGCTCACGGCGTCCATTAGGCTGACCCTGTACGTGCACCCGTCGCGCGCGTCAGTGCCCAAGCGGAGAACCTCCACTAGTGGGTTTGTTGGCGAGCGCGAACCCGAGGCGAGTGTGACCGGAGGCGCGTCGCCCGTGGCGGCGATTGTGAGGTGGTCGGCCACGCGGCGGTCGGCAGGCCTAGTCGACGTGAGCTCGAGCGTGCGCGCGTCGGCGAACTCTCCCGCCGTGAACGCGTTGCGTATGCGGTTCACGCTTGTGACCTGCATGGTCTCTAGCGCGCCCGCCGTGTTGGATAGTGTGTTCCCTCCGCTGGTCGGCCTCGTGTACTTTACCTGGAGCGTCTCTGACGCGCCTACCGCGGAGTGCGTGAGATAAAATCCCGGATCCGAGCTGAGCGCTATGCTGGAGCTGGCCTCCCCCGTAGCGCCCGCCCTCACGCCTGTAGCGGGCACGCCGTTGACGGTCCACTCGGAGGCCGCCGTCGTGCCACCTATCCTGAACTCCGAGGGCGTTTCGCTGACCGTTCGGTCAAAGCGCATGTTTATGACGCCTTCTTCCACCCTCTCTGCAAAAAAGAACGGAAAGTTGCGCGGAGCCGTGGAAGTTGACGCGCTTGAGCCCACGGGGATGTCGTACCCCGTGTGATCCTCGAGCGCCGACTCGCCTGAAACCGGCTTGTATGATATGTCGCCTAACCCTAAACCCGGAACACCGGCCATATCAAACTGGAGGACGATCCTCCGGTTGTCCAGGTCTACATGGTGGTTTGCGGGTCGAAGGGATCCAGACAACCAGTCGCGCAGCCCGAGCTCCGCGCCTTGTTTGACCCGCACGGCTTCGCTAAACTCCACTATGACCATGACGTCATTTGCGAGCCTCGCCGTGAACCGTGGGGCTTCGCCCGCCGCATCTTGCGGGTTGATCGTTTTGGAAGACTCTACGACGGGGTTTCCGGCCCTGTCAGTCAGCATGGCTCTGACGGAGACGACATGATCGGCGTTAGGCGCGTCTGATCCCAGCGACAGCGTGACTGCCGCTTCTCCGGGCGTGTGGGGCGTGACGGTAAAGGGAACGGTAGAGCTTCGTGATTCGAGCGCAAAGGCCGTGGCCGTGGTCATGGCCGGGTCGGGCGGCTCGCTGAGCTCTAGCCTTATCCTGCTCGCCGACGTGAAAAAGGCGTCTAGCAAGCGCGGCGGGGTCGTGTCCACCGCTATTGGCGTCCCGTCGGCGTCCTGCGCAAACAGCAGGTGCTCGTCTGTGGTTACAAAGTGGACGCTGGCAGGCGTGACCGTCGAGCCGTCGAGCCCTTCGCTGAACTCCAGCGTGACAGTGCGGCCGTCGGCGGATATTGATGCGGCCTCAAAGACTGGCGCGCCTGGCACATGCGCGAACGCGAGCGTCCGGTCTGTCCCCATGGAAACCCCGGTGGAGTCCGCTATTGTTCCCCTGGCCGTGACTTCGTGCTGCCCGGAGGCAGGCTCGGAGGCCAGGTTGAGGGTGACGGTGTTAGAGCCGTCGGTGTGCTCTATCGGGTTGTCGGCGTCTGGCGTCAGGCTTGCGCCAGGGACGATGCTGGCGGCTGTGACCGTCGAGCCGTCGAGCCCTTCGCTGAACGTAAGCCTGATCGACTCACCATTGGCGGACACCTCGGCGGACTCGAGGGACGGCGGCGCCCCGTCCCACTGGAACACGGTTGTGTACTCTGTGGCCATCCTTAGGCCGCCCACGTCCGTCATGAACGGCTGGAGCGTTATTCGGTGCAGCCCTTTCTGTAGGGGGGCTGCTAGGTTGAGGGTTATGGTGGAACTGCCGGCTTTTTTTGTGGCTGCGTTGGCTCTGTCTATTGCGGTGGTTCCGCCCGATAGGACATTTGTCTCAAACCGTTCCTCTAGCATCTCTTCGCTAAACGTAAAGTTCACGGACCGTCCGTCCGGCGCCACCACGTACGACTCTAGCCTTGGCGTTTCGGGATTCCACCAGAAATACCTTCGCTGTGTGTTCTCGTAAATCTCAAAAGCGCCAATGGATCTGTCCTTTCTAGACCACACCACCTCGTACGTTCCGTCCTTGAGCTTTTCGTCCAGGGTCACCGTAATGGTGTTGGATCTGTCAGTGTGTGATATCCCCATATCGGGTATGTCTATTGCATCAAAGCTTGGCGGTGGCAGAAACCTCCTAATGATCATTATGTTGTGGTTGGCAAGCTGGGCTGAGGATACCTCACGATCAAACACGAGCGTAATCGAGTGTCCCCCGGGATCCGCAGACACAGTGTTGAGTATCGGAGCGCGCCCGTCGGTGTACGTCAGGACTTTTTCTTGGATCGGTATCCTGTGTCCGAGGGCGTCTGCCGCGTTACGGACAATTATGTTGTAGCTCCCTGGCTCCAGGGGGCTGTGCAGGCTAAACGTGTGGGACGCGGAGGTGTGGGAGGTGATAAAGGGGCCCTCGCCGATCTCGTTGAATTCCGAATCATACATAAACACGATAAAATTACCGAGATGCCTGTTCACCTCTTCGTCGAACATTAACGTGACGCGCCTTCTGTCATCTGACAGCTTGACGGACTCTAGCACGGGAGGCCTTGGGTTCCACGTGGGTTCTCCAATGTATGTTGCCCCGAGGCGGCGCCCCTGCGTGTCGGCGATGGAGGAGACGGACACGCTGTACGTGCCATCAGCCGGCGGAGGGCTTGACAGGCGCACCCTCACGACGCTCGACCCGTCCTCGTGAGATATGGGATCAACCGCCGGTGTGAGCCGGGAGTCCAGCCTGATGTTTTCTAGGGTCACCGTCGAGCCGTCAACCCCCTTGGTAAAGTAGAGCACCACCTCCCTCCCGTCAGGGGACAGTACGACCGTAACAAGTGCGGGCAGCCCCGGGTCGTGGACAAACTCGCGCGATGTCGCGGACGCCATGCTGGTGCCGTCAGAGTCGGTGACGGCAGGATCCGCGACCACTTTGTGCGTTCCCCCTACCGGCTCGTACGCCGTCCTGATCGTCACGGTGTCAGAGCCGTTTTCGTGCGATACCGCGTCGTCGGCCATCTTTATCCGCGGCGCGTTCGCCCGCACGGTGATGGGGATCTTCCCGTCATGCGCCTCCTGCCCGACGTCAGCCCGGGCCACCCATGCGCCTGTGCTGTCTAACGTCATGGCGACCAGACCCCCGCCCAAGATTGCCACCTCTGGGGCGCTAGAGGCGCTAATGCGTCCGTTGGCCTCCAGCCGGGCCACGATCGTGTCCCCCGCCCTAGCGTACCCCGCGCCGATTCCGGTCTTCTGCGCACCGTCGCGCTCCACATGCGCATTTAGGCGGGACGTCACGGAGAGTGCGTCGGGAATTTTGTTGAGGGAAAACACATCGCCGGGGTCGGCATGCCCCTGCTCGATCCAGTCAAGCCAAAAATCGTGTATGGTTGCGGCGTTGAACGTTTCGCCGCTGGCGGGTGGAGAGGTGAACGCGCTCCATATGTCTGGCAGTCCTCCTGACATGTTATCCCCTGGCTCCGTGGATCCGTGATCGTGCAGATCCCACAGCGACGCGGTGATGTTTCCTTCGTCGGCTGACCCGTCTCTGAATAGCGTCAGACGCAGCGAGCCCGAAAGTGGGTCGTATTCCCCGGTTTGCGGCCTCGTGTGTATCTCCCTTGCCTCATAGTCAAAGTGCGAGCTCTTTGTGGTGAGGCCGAACCGGCGCAGCGGGTTGTCGTCTATTGCTATGGCTACAAACTCCGCCCATCCCTCCGTCCAGGCGCACACAGCGTTGGTTATCTTCCCGGGTCGGTGGCTTCCGCATATGCCCTGCGGCGGAATGCCGGCGTCGTACACGCTCCCCATGACGTGGTGGGCGTACTCGTGCAGGACGGTAGTTCGTGAGGAGCTCAGGTGGCCTTGCGCAGACCCCCTAGGCTCTATAACGAGATTTATACTGCCGTCTCTCAGGTCATAGAACGCGCTGTTGTGCCGGATGGCGTCCACGTGGGGCGCGTCGTGCCCTAGCACAGAGCTGAAGAATCTGTGGGCGTCTAGCGCGTCGGAGTACATCCACCACGCCGTAGTAAAGAGGGCATTGCCGGGTACTGTGTACCTGCCAAGCGGCACGGTGTCCCCGCCTGCGCTGGCGGGTTCTAGCCCGCGCGTGGATATGGGGCCGCCCCCAAACACTCTGACCGTGACCCTCTCGTGATCTAGGCTGAACACGGGCACAATGTCCGCGGGCGTGCCGTCGCCGTCAGGGTCGGAACGTGGCACGACTATGCCAAAAAACCCGTCGGCGCCAACCGTGGAGCACGCAGGCTCGCCGTTGACCATAATAGGCTCCGTCCGCACCTCGCCGCCCTGGCTCTCCGTGTCGTGCGCGCACGCCCTGACGCCAGTGGCGCCGGAGAACACCTGCATGTTGGCCCCTGCTCCCACCATGTCAGGCGGCCGATCCTGCGCCAAGAGATACCCGTACGCGTACGCAAAGTCGCCTCCCACCCCGACCTGCCCCAGGGAGAATGATCTCACGGACTGCGCTGCGGCCCCCACTAGATCTACTTTGCCCAGTGGCGTGACGGCAGAGCCTGGCAGGACGTGGGTGCCACGGAGGGCAGACGCGGCATACGTCGCGCCAGCCACTCCGCGGGCCGGCTCGCTCGAGAACCGGACGATGTCGCCGTCCATGTTGGCGAACAAAGCGGGGCTGCGCCATGAGTCGCCCCTCACCCCGAGGTTCACGCGAATCTCGTCGTTCAAGTATATGCTGGCGCCGGGGCGGACGCGAATCGTTATGGAGGCCGTGGCGGGCCCCTCGGCGACGTGCCTATTGAGTCCCAGATACTCGTACGTAGTGCGCCCAAAGTGGTCGACCCAAAGTGCCCTCTTCTCGAGCTTGCCTGCGCTCCAAGACACCACGTCTATCCCGTCCGGGAGCTGGAGCCAGACTGTGCTCCCCCCATAGCCAGGGGGCATGGACGCCGCTCCCGGGTTGCTGTCCGCGTGGCGCCCCGGAGGAATCTCTTTTTGGTCTAGGGTTCCAATCCTGCTGTCCCCAGGAATTTCTTGCCACGCGTACGTGTAGGTTATAACATAGTCCTCGCCCGCCACAGCGGCCTCTGGAATGTCGTATGTTCCAATTGGCCAGAGGCACTCATAGTCACACGGGATCGATGGGGGCGATGCGCTAGCCGACATTATGGTGGAGGCCCCGAAAAGTGCGGCAATGCACGTTAGCAGGACGGCGTCCGTTCTTACAATGATCAAGAGGATATATTTATTGTGACTGACTTTGTGGCCGGATCGGATCCCGTGGCGGCCATGACCGTGAACGTGTGCTGTCCGACGGTCGCCGATGCGTGGGCCGCGTTGACCGTTATGGTTGCTCTGTTGAGGCCTGTGTTCTGCGCGGTGACAAAGTCCGGCTGATCCGATAGGTGCACTATAGCAAACCCTCCGCCCTCGACGCGCGTCACCTCTACGTTGAACGTGCGAGATTCGCCGAGCGCGACTGTCGCGCCGTCAAGCCCACCGATGGTGAACTC
>RHFA01000176.1 GCA_003724275.1 Thaumarchaeota archaeon S13 | reverse complement strand
AGGGGCGGCCCGCGCGCGCGGCCCATGGGGCGCAAGCGGTCCGCACGCGGGCCTGTCGCCGAGGCCGACGCGCTGATGCGCCGCGGCTGCACGCTCTACACGGAGGGCAAGCGCCGCGAGGCCCTCGAGGCCCTCACGCGCTCCGTGGAGACGTCGCCGGACACGAGCAGCCTCGCGCACTTTGTGCGCGCAAAGATCCTCCTAGAGATGGGCCGCGCCGAAGAGTCCCTTGCCGCGTATGAAAAGTCCCTAGAGCTCGACCCGCGAGACGCGCTGGCCCACCGCAACCGCGCCGGCGTGCTCGCCGGCCTGGGCCGCCACGCCGAGGCCCTCGAGGCGTACGACCGCGCAATAAGGGTGGGGCCTGTCACGCCGGACTTTTACGCCGGCCGCGCCGAGTCCCTCGAGGCGCTCGGGAGGGGCGAGGAGGCCGCCGAGGCGCGCAGGCGCGCAGGCGAGGCCCAGGGGCCGTGACGGCCGCGGGCCCGCGCGGCGCCCGCCAAAGGCTTAATTGCGCCGGCCCGGCGCGCCAGTCCGCATTGGCAAAGCACAGAGGCGCGCGCGCGGATCCCGCCGCCGGCCCGCAGGGCGCCGACGGGCTCGCAAGGTCGGCGATGGCCCTGATGGCCGGCAGCGCCGGCGCCGGCGGCGCCATCGCGCCACTGGAGCTGCGCAGGGACCACGACTCTATCCTCAAGATATCGCTCGCCGCGCACTCTGGACTCATGCATGCGCGCGCCCTCATAGAAAAGGGAAACCTCGAGGAGGCCATCGGGGTCCTGGACGGCCTCGACTCTACGCTCTCCTCGCTCCCCATGCCGGAGGAGGGCTCGCTCGGGTCTAGCATCATCACCGCCCGCGGCATTGCCCTCTTTTGCCTGGAGCGCAACGCCGAGGCGCTATACGAGCTCGACCGCGCCGTGGCCATTGGCTCGGACAATGCGCTCACCCACTCGTACCGCGCAAACGCGCTCCTTGCGCTGGACCGCCCCGAGGACGCGCTGGCCTCCTTTGAGCGCGTGGCCGGCCTGGCCCCGGACGCCTACCACGCGGCCATTGGCAGGGCCCACACGCTCAAGGCGCTCGGCCGCCATGCCGAGGCAGTCGACGCGTACGAGCGCGCCATCGAGCTGGACGGCAGCCTTGCCTCGGCCCACAGCTGCCTCGGCGTCTCCCTCGACATGACTGGCCGCTATGAGGACGCGCTGGCCTCGCATGACAGGGCCGTCGAGCTGGATCCCGACAGCCCCGAACACCACGCCCGCCGCGCCACCACGCTGCTCTCCCTGGTCCGCTACGAGGACGCGCTGGACGCATGCGACCGCGCCGTGGCCATCGACGGCGACCGCCTCGCGCTGCACTGCCACCGCTCGCGCGCGCTCATCTGCCTAAACCGCCACGGCGAGGCCCTGGCCGTGTGCGACCGCATCATAGGGATCGACGCCGGCAACACCGCCGCGCACAGCGCGCGCGCCAGCGCGCTCGCCGGCCTGGGCCGCCACGACGAGGCCCTGGCAGCATGCGATCGCGCCCTGGAGATCGACGCCGCCAACCTTGACGCGCTCTGCGTGCGCCCGCGCACGCTGCTCTCGCTGGGCCGCCACGACGACGCCCTCGCCGCGGCCACGCACGCGATCGCCCTGGATCCGGACAACTCGCTAAACCACCACGCGCGCGGCGACGCGCTCGCCGGCCTCGGCCGCCACGAGGAGGCCCTCGCCGAGCACGACCGCGCCGTCGAGCTCGGCCCTAACGTGGCCGACCTCCACCGCTCGCGCGCCGCCGCGCTGGGCGCGCTGGGGAGAAAAAAGGAGGCCGAGGCGGCGCTGCGGCGCGCCGGCGGGCCGAAGTGAAAGCCTTTTATGGAAACGCGCCCGCCGCGGGCCGCATGGGCGACGGCGAGAACCGCGCGGGGGCGGCGGCATAGTGGGCGACGGGCCGCACAAGGTCGACTTTGAGACGACGGTCCTCCCGCACCTCTCCCGGGGCTGGGTAGAGTCCGTGCGGGCCGAGATCGACGAGTTTATCCGGCGCCGCGGGACCGAGATCGTCGACTCGGAGGCGCAGTTTCCGTGCTATGACTCGTCGCGCCCGCACGTGGCCACGCTCCTGGCCACCGAGGTCATCGCCAACGAGATGACAAAGGCCATACAGGACGCGCTCTACGAGTCAAACATGCACATTATCAACGACCTCGCGCCGGGGCCAGTCAAGGAGCGAGTCCTGCGGGAGCTTCGCGCGCACCCCGAGAGGCGCAGGCAGATAGCCAAGGACGCCGCCGAGTCGCTTAGGCGCCGCAGGGGCTAGGGGGCCGCGCGCGGGATGGGGCGCAGGCGAGGCCTGGCAGGCGCGCAGGCGCACATGGAGGAGGGCGACGCCCTGCTCAGCGAGGGGCGCCACGCCGAGGCCCTGGCCGCGTACGACCGCGCCGCCGGCGCCGACCCTGGCCTGGCCGACGTCCACGGCTGCCGCGGCGCGGCGCTCGCGGGCCTGGGCCGCCACGACGAGGCCGCCGCCGCGTTTGGCAGGGCAGCAGAGATAGACCCAGGCATCGCCGAGGCCCACGCCGGCCTTGGCACCGCGCTCTCAAGGCTCGGCCGCCACGAGGAGGCCCTCGCCGCGTACGACCGCGCCGCCGAGATCGACCCCGGCATGGGCCCGCTCCACGCCGCGCGCGCGTGGGCGCTCGAGAGCCTGGGCCGCCACGACGAGGCCGTCGCCGCGTTCGAGCTCGCCGTGGCGCTTGACCCGGACGTCGGGGCATAGGGGCCACCCCGGCCGCCAGGGGGGAACCCTGGCAGCACGGCCACCACGGCGACCCTGCCAGCCGAACCGCTGCCAGGACAATGGCCAGATCCCCCAAGCTGCCAGCAGGCCATGCAAGGCTCAACTGCACAACGGCCGTCTCGCGACCAGTCCATGGCATCCCCAAACCGCGCGCCGCCGCGCAGCCGGCCGGCCTGCGCGCGCCTCCCCCTCGCGCCGGGCCGCAACGGGGAGGCCCTGGCCGCATGCGAGCGCGCCGCCGCGCTTGACCCGGACGGCGGGGCGCGCCACTCCATGATGGCCGACGCCCTGGACGCGCCCGGAGGGGGAGGGGGGAAAAGGCCCGCGAGGAGGATCGTGGGGCCGGCCAGTTCCACGGTGGCCCGGGTTGCGGGAGCGGCGCGCATGGGCGCACTCACTGCCGGCCAGGAGGCGGCGCCTCGCGGCGCCGCAGGGGGTGCGGGCGAGGCCGGGCAGCGCGCGCCAGGCCGCCTGTGGCGCGGCGCGCGTGAAAGCCTTTTATGCCAATGCGCGCGCGGCCGGGCCCATGGAGGGCGACGGCGCGGGACGCGGCGGCAGGGGCGACGCGCTGTGCGAGGACGGGATACCGGCGCCGGCGCAGATAGGCCCGCTGCGCAAGAGCCTGGGCCTGCCGCCGCTGCCGGACGGCTGGGTGGAGGACGTCGCCACCGAGCTCGAGGAGGCCGTGCGCCGGCGCACGCTGGAGCTTGCCGACTCGGGGATGGAGATGCCGTACGGCGAGGCCTCGCGCCCGCACGTGTCGCGCTATATCGCCGTCGAGATACTCTCGACGGTGATGATGAGCATACTCAAGGAGGCCCTGGCCGACATATCCGAGCATGTCGTCAACGAGGTCGTCCCCGCCGAGGAAAAGGCGCGCGTGCTCGCCGAGCTCGCCGAGCGGCCCGAGAAGCGAAAGGAGATCTTTGCGGCCGCGGCCAGGGGGTACCTCGGCGGCGGAAGGAACCTGCTCTGACGGGGGAGATGGGGCGCGCATGACCGAGCACACGCTTGACCCAATGCTGCTCCTCGTGCTCGGCCTGGGCATTGGCCTGCTCTTTGTTGTGCGCCACGCCGTCGACAGGTGGTGGCCGCTCTACGCAACGACCAGGCGCGAGGAGATCGTCGGCCTCGCGCTGCGCTCTGTTCCGATAATGGGGATACCGTCCCTGCTGATGGTCGCGATACTCTGGGGCCTGGGCCTGGGGATATTTGCGCCGTGACGCTAGATTGTCCAGAGCTCGCGCCCCAAAACCCGTAGAGGCACTAGGGGCGCAGAGCGGGCTCTAGCTCGCGGGCACGCACTGGGGAGAAAAAGTCTTTGGGCGCCGCCTCGCCCTAGATGGGCAATTGCCTGCGCCGAGGACATGCTTCATCAAAGGCAATGCGGCGCCAACACGCGTACCTGACCAAAAAGGGCGCGATGTCCCAGTGACTTTTGCCCGCCAGTATAGCCGCGCAACTCACCCCGCATGCTCGCCAAGGCTTAAAGCACCGTTCCTGGAAAAGCCGCCTGACGAGGCGTGGAACACCTGTCGGTACAGTTTGCCAAGCAGGCAAGGTCGGACTTGGGCATGGCCCAGGCCATTGCGATCGCAAACGAATCGGGCGACGCGCTGGGCACAGCCATGTTTCTTGCGCAGCAATCCATGGAAAAGCAGTTCAAGTCCGCCCTTCTCATGGCGGGCGAGGCCATAGAGGCTAGCCTCGACGGGAAATTTGTCATCGGGGCGCTAGACCACGTTATACACCACCAACCCGCCACGTTCTACCAAAAGTGCCTAGAGGGAATTGGGCGCCCCTGCGGCCCAGAGCCCGGCGATTCCTCCAAGACCGTGCTGGAGCAGCTTGAGCAGATTGGCAAAATCTGGGATCCGGACTCTTATGACACCCAGGTGCAACACCTGCTGTTCCAGTATTCCTTGGGAGTTTATCTACAGCCAGACCTGCTGGACAGGCTCTATTCGTGGCTGTGCTCTGTTTTTGAAAAAATCAACAAGTGCGGAAACTCCTCTGAATTCCCGCCGATCCCACTTTTCAACCAGGGTGCGCCTGACTCGATGGACAGCATCATATCGGACAGGCAAAAGCTAGAGCAGTGCCGCGCCAGCTCTGCGGCCCACCCGCTTCATGCGTCTGAACGGCATGTGCTGGAGCGGCTTTATGGAAAGCGCCTTGGACAAATCAACCAAATCGCCAACAGGCACCGCCTGTCGCCAAAGGCGACGGACAGGGGCGACATAATGCTGCACATACTGGAATTTTGCGCGCTTGCCATCGTCCTCCATTCTCCCAAATACGCGTACCTGGCTCCTCACCTTGTGCTTGGGCAATATCCAGCCGTGCTCCCCACTGGCCAAATCTCCACCGAGGTCTATGCCTCGCAAAGGAACATGATCCTCTACCAGCTGTTTGTCAATGTGCAATATGACCATGACCGGCTGTGCGGGGTTAACGAGCAAATTGGCAGGCTGTGCGAGGCCTACCGGGAGGGCTGGCGCTAGGGCGCAGCCCATGCCAGAGGCGAGCCTGGATTGTGGGACTATTGGCTTGACGAGCCGCACGCGCGGCGCGGCGCGCGAGTCCCCGCTGCACGGAATCTATGCGGCCTACATGGCAGGGCCGAACGGGTCGGCGGCGCCGGCCGGGACCAGCAGGGCCCTGGCCCGCCTGCTCGAGCTCCGCATGTCGCTGGACCTTGCCCTGGACGACGCGGCGGGCCTCCTGGCGCGCTCGTCCGGCGAGGGGCACCACCTGGCAAGGTCTAGCATGCAGTACATGGCACTCGAGCTTCACAAGTTCAACAGGATTCACGACTATCTTATGGACCGACTCGACACGGCGAGGCGCGCCTCGATCTCGCACCTGATTCCGATTTCCCGGCAGGCGCGCGCGCGAGCCAGCGCATAGACTTATTATCCCCACGCCGTAGCGCGCCCGTCAGGGCAGGTCGACATACGGAGCCTCCTTAGGGGCGGCGGTACCGGGTTGACTCGGTCCGCCGTCCCGACCCAGTCCTCATCCGGCGCCCTTCGCGGGGCGACATGCCTTGCGCTCGATATCCCGGAACATTTCCCCGAACAGTTCGTCTCCCCCGGCATGGCGGTTTGCGATATACGCAGCCGCGTCGGCGGCCTGAAGCGCTGCCCTGTGCAGCGAGTCTGCAAACTCGATTCCCTCCACGGCGAGCGGCATTCCGCGGGGCGGAGGCCGCCTTGTCGTCGCCCGCCCTAGCGCCCTCTCCATTGCAAGGCGTTGCCCTTCGGGCACATTGTCCGAGACCACGCGCACCGTCACCACGCCCCGTCCTCGTGCAAGGCGCTCCAGGCGCTCAACCATGAGCGCCACGGCGTGCTCGACAATCTTTGTGCCGCCGGCACTCTTTCCGCGCGTTCTGACGCCTGTAACTGTTATGGTAAACGCCACAACATCGTTGTCACACACGATATCTACAACCTTGCGCATGATGGCCATCTTTTTTTCCATGCCCAGAGAGCCTAGGAGCGAGCCGCCACGGCCGTGGAACATGTCTCCCGCATGCAGCTCCCAGTCCGCGGGGTCGATCCCTGGGACGAGCTCGAGCTTGAGCCTCCGGATCCCCTCGGCGACCGCGGCAGTCGCCTCCTGGCTCCCTGCTATGCACGCCAGCACAAAGCGGCCCTGGCCTCCCCCGGCTCCAGGCCAGCTGCCCGACTCGTCAACATGAGCAACCCACTCCACCATCGCCGTTCAGGCCTCCTCACCAGGGTTCTGCGATCATGATCGCAAAAGCTCCCACGGACATCGCGGGCTCGCCACGCTGCCGGGATTTGTGGTGATCTTATGAAAAATGTTCACAAGACGGATCGTTTACGCTAACAAGGCATGATCGCAGGGGCG
Source organism: Thaumarchaeota archaeon S13 (assembly GCA_003724275.1). Taxonomy (GTDB): domain Archaea; phylum Thermoproteota; class Nitrososphaeria; order Nitrososphaerales; family Nitrosopumilaceae; genus JAHRAL01. The sequence continues at coordinate 3,954 of RHFA01000176.1, read as the reverse complement.
GCACGGCTGCGCCGCTTGCCGCGCTTGGCAGGGACGCCGAGGCGGAGGCGCCACGGCGGAGGCGCCACGGCGGATCGCGGTTCTCGGCGGGGCGTAGGGCCAGGCGTGCGCAGGCAGGCTGTGCGTTCCCGAATTTGTTTCATATGCTAGGTGACGGCGTTGTATGACTAGGCGCGCCCTGCGCGGGAATCGGCGCGGCTCGTCCGCAGGCCGGGCCACTAGCCGTGACACGCCCTCACGCGCGGCCCGCCCCCCAAGGCTTAAAGCGCCCGCGCCGCGCGCGGCCCCGCATGGGGGGACTGTCGGGGCAGTTTGCCACAAAGGCGCGCTCTGACCTGGGCCTGGCCCAGGCGATCGCGGCGGCAAACAAGTCCGGCGACGCGCTGGGCACGTCAATGTTCCTCGCCCAGCAGTCCGTCGAGAAGCGCCTGGTGTCGGTTCTCCTCGCGGCGTGCGAGGCCGTCGAGGAGGGCATGGGCTGCGGGCCGCTGGCAGGCGCGCGCGCGCACGCGACGGGGGGCAGGCCGGCGGCGTTCTACCAAGAGTGCCTCGCAGAGATTGCGCGCGCCGGCGGGCCGGCGCACGGCGAGTCGGCAATGGCCCTGATGGCGCGCCTCGAGCACGTCGAGAGGGTGTGGGATCCTGGCCTCTATGACACGGATACCCGGGGACTGCTCTTTCTCTACTCGCTGGGCGTGGCCCTGCCGCAGGCCGACCTGGACAGGCTATACGCGAGCCTCTGCCCCGTCTTTGGGAGGATTGGGGGGACGTCAGGCCCGTCGCTGGCCGAGCTCGTCAACCGGCCCCCAGCCGGCCCCATGGACCGCACGGTCTCTAGCCGGCGCCGCCTCGCGCGCATCCGCGCCGAGGCCGCCTCGCACCCGCTCTATGTCGCCGAGCGCAACACGGAGGAGCACATCTACTCGACGCGCCTGGGGGGAATACGCAGGGTCCTCGAGAGGCACCGCGCGTCCCCGGCGGGGACAGACAGGGGCGAGATTATGATGATTGTCGTCGACTATGCCGCCCTGGCCGTCGCGTTCCACTCGCTCCGCTATGCGTATCTCGTGCCGCACCTCGCGCTCGGGACGCGCCCGACAGAGCTCCCCGGCGGGCGAGCCACGACGGAGGTCTATGCCTCGCAGCGCAACGAGGCCCTCCTCCAGCTGTACGTCGACGTCGACTATGAGCACGGCCGGATCGGCGATGCCTGCGATCGGGTCGGCATGCTGTTTGGGGAGTATGAGGGTGGCTGGGCCTAGGCATGCGGCGCGGCGGCAGGCGTCAATTGCGAGACTGGCACAGGGCGCGCCGCCCCCCAAAAAGCAAAACCCATGGCCCATGTCGGCGCCCGCCTGCTGCGCAATGCGCACGCGCTTTTGCAGCCGGTGCTGGACCCCCATGTCCCCAGGCTTGCCTTCCAGGGCGCCCCCGGAGACGAGAAGGCCGGCAGGCCTAGACAGCGTGCCGGCCTGGCGCGCATGCCCGCCATCAGGGCCGCAGCATGGCGCGGGACACGGCGTCTGTTTCCAGCAGTCCAGGAATTGCCAATCTCTGCAAAACCCGTGCCCTCACGGCTCCCACGCGTCCTGCCCCAGCAGGCCCATCTCGCAGAGGTCGTCATAAACTGCGGACATGCGCGCCCTGGTGAACGCGCCGCACGCAAGGCGCGCCTCTGCCAGGATGTCGTCGCGGTTTGGGGGGTCCTCCCTCGTGCGCACCACGTCGTCTATCATGCAGAGCAGGCCAGCGGCCGCGAGCCACTCGCCGTCCCCGCCGTGGTCGCGCACTAGCGCGGCAAACCTGCCGCCCTCGTCCCATGCCATGCCGCCGGGAGGCCCGATCTCCTCCAGGGAGCCAATCGCGCGCTCTAGGACCGGCGAGTCCACGCCATGCAGCGCCGAGACCGCAAAGTTGTAGGGGTCGAGGCCGGGGCAGCCAAACCTGTGCCTTGCGAGGTAGACTAGGGCATGGATGCCCATCCTGCCCCTGATGGCCCGCATGCGCGCCCTGCCCGCGCCTCCCGGCGCCGCTCGCCGCTCGACCAGCGTGGGCGGAACCACGGGCGCCGGGCCGGCGCACAGCTCGGCTAGTATCTGGACTAGCGCGCCTGGAACCTCGCCCCCCGTGACTTGGGCCATCGGCGCCGGGCAATCGCGCGGCCCTATTTTAGCAGTGCTCGGCGATCCCGCCGGCCCTGGGCCTGCGGCCCGCCGGGCGCGCCGCGGCGCGGCAGGCCACGGCAGGAATGCGCGGCTCCCGGCCCGCGCCCCCTGCGGCAGCAGGTTGTTATACGCGCCCGCGCGGGGGCGCGCCCATGGAAGGTCACGCAAGGGCACTAGAGTCCGCCGACCGCGAAATAGCGGCAAACCCAAAAAGCGCGTCCGCGCACGCCCGCAGGGGGGCGGCCCTCATGGCTCTGGGCCGCCACGCCGAGGCGCTGGCCTCCTATGAGCGCGCCAGCGAACTCTCGCCCGAGAGCGCGCACCTTGCGGCCTCCTGCGCCAAGTTGCTCCACGCGGCGGGCCGCCACGAGGAGGCGCTCGCCGCGCAGGCCCGCGCCACAAGGCTCGATCCCGAGAACGCCAAGGGCCAAGTCCACATGGCCTTTATGCTTGACAGGCTTGGACGCCTCGAGGAGGCCCTCGCCGCGCAGGCCCGCGCCGTAAGGCTCGATCCCGAGAACGCCGAGGGCCACAGATACATGGCCTCCATTCTGGACAGGCTCGGCCGCCACGCCGACGCCCTCGCCGCGCAGGCCCGCGCCGTAAGGCTCGATCCCGAGAACGCCGAGGGCCATGGCTACATGGCCTCCATTCTTGACAGGCTCGGCCGCCACGCCGAGGCACTCGAGGCGTACGGCCGCTCTGCCGGCCTTGATCCCGGCGACGCGCGCGCGCACTCTGGACGCGGCGACGCCCTGGCCGCGCTGGGCCGCCACGAGGAGGCAGCCGCAGCGTACGCGCGCGCCGCAGAGATCAACCCGGGCGACATTCGCGCGCACTCTCTTGGGGCGATTGCGCTATCCGAGATCGGCCGCCACGCCGACGCCCTGGCCGCGTACAGCCGCACCGCAGAGATCGACGCCGGCAGCCCGCTGGCGCACGCGGGCCGCGGCAACGCGCTCTCCGAGCTCGGCCGCCCCGAGGATGCCCTCGCCGCGTACGACCGCTCCATAGGAATCGACGACAGCCTTGTCATGGCGCACTTTGGCCGCGCCTCGGCGCTGCGCTCGCTGGGCCGCCCCGAGGAGGCCCTCGCCGCGCTGGACCGCGTCGTGGAGCTAGAGCCGGGCATTGCCGAGGCCCACGGCAACCGCGGCCTCCTCCTCGCGTCCCTGGGCCGCCACGAGGGCGCCCTTGGCGCCTATGGGCGGGCAGTCGAGCTTGATCCCGGCAATGCCGGAAGCCACGCGGGCCTCGCCGACGCCCTTGACGCGCTCGGCCGCCACGCCGAGGCCGCCGAGGCCCGGCGCCGCGCCGCAGCGCCGGCCGGCGGGGGCGACTGTGGGGCCCACCTCGAGCGGGCCGCCCTCCTCTTTTCCAGGGGCCGCCACGCAGACGCCCTAGAGGCGTACGACCGCGCGATTGGGATCGATCCCTCCCTGGCCGTCGCGCACCACGGCCGCGGCGTTGCCCTCATGGCGCTGGACCGCCACGCAGACGCCCTAGGGGCGATCAGGCGCGCCCTAGAGCTGGATCCCGCGCATCCGGGCGCCGCCTTTAACGAGGGTGCCGCGCTATATGCCCTCGGCCGCCGCGCCGAGGCGCTCTTGGCCTTTGAAAAGACGGTCAGGCTGGATCCCGGCAACGTGACTGCGCACTTTGCGCGCGCCACCGTCCTGCTCGGCCTGGGCCGCCACGAGGAGGCCCTGGACTCCTATGACAGGGCCGTAGAGTCTGGCGACGGCCGGCCCGAGACGCACTGTGCGCGCGCGGCCATCCTGCTCGGCCT
>RHFA01000178.1 GCA_003724275.1 Thaumarchaeota archaeon S13 | reverse complement strand
ACGCTACATTCGCCAGCGCAGCGTCCCGCACGTCATCGTTGTGCTGGACGCCTCGCTTGCGCGCAGCCTGGGAGCGCGACCGGCGGTCTACTCGCTGGCCGCCGACGCGCTAGACTTGAAGCCCCAGGACGAGAGGGCAGGCAGGACGTTCAAGGCACGGTACGCCGACGAGGCGCAGGCGCAGTTTGACCTGGCGTGGCCCACGGGATCCTCCCGTGCCGTCAGGGCCGTATCTGCGGTCGGCGACCCGAGCCCCCACGACCTATGGAGGCTGGAGCGCACGGGGATTCCCGTCGTGGCACTCGAGGATCTGCTGTAGGGGTTATATACCCCGTGCCGGGCCGGCGCGCCGTGACGGCAGAGGACACGTACCCAGTCCGCGCGGGCTCTGGCCACGCGTACCCCATGACGCGCTCCCAGGTTCGCTACGGGCTAGACACCGACCTGCCAGGCGGCCTGGGGACCGCGAGCTCGCCGACGCGATGCTAGACGCGTACGAGAGGCGCGTGGCCGACGCCGAGGCCATGGTGCGGGCAAGGGCGGCGGCGCGGGGCGGCCTGCCCGCCAGCCCGCCGCGCGGCGCCGAGGCGAGGGCGCAGGCGCTAGGAAAGGAGGCGATGCAGACGCGCGGGGGACTCCGGCGCCTGATCGGTGCCATAATGCCGCACGGGCGCGCCTACCTGCCATACCACCTTTACACGTGCGGCCTGGGCGTCATAGAGTTCAAGGACGCGTGCCAGCGCTTTGGCCTCGAGCACCTAGTCTTTGACGTCACGATCCGCGAGGTTCTCGCCGAGCTGGACGCCCGCAGGGCGCGCGGCGCGCCGCCGACGGCCCGCGAGCTGCCGCTGATGGTGGGCGAGGATGACCGCGCGTACGCCGACGCGATGCTCGACGTGTACGGGCGCAGGGCCGCCGAGGCCGAGGCGCGCGCCGCCCTCGAGGTGGCGCCTGCCGCCGCGTGAGGCGCCGGCGCAGGGCTATATCTCCCCATGACGGGCAGGCGCGCCGTGACGGCGGAGGACACGTAACCAGTCCGCGCCAGCCCCGGCCGCGCGTACCCAATGACGCGCTCGCAGGTCCGCGGCATGCTCGACCTAGACCTGCCCTGCGGCCTGGACATGCTCTTCCACTCGCTCATGCACGCCGCGATGAGCGACGACGACTATTTGGCAGCATGCCGCCGCCTCGGCCTCGACCGCCTCCTCTGACATAAAGTACGGCGAGGTCGACGCCGAGCTAGAGGCGCGCAGGGCGCGCGGCGCGCCCCTGCAGGAGGCCGGGCCGGGACGCGAAGATCCCGGCGGCGCCCCCAATTACGACCATTGCGCCGGAGGCCTGCTGCGGGCCGGGCGCCCTGCCGCCAAAGCCGCCTCCCTGGATGCGGCGCAGGCCCGCGCACCTGGGATGCTTGATCCCAGGGTGCCTGGGCTCGTGCGGCTCCGCCTCCCCGCGGGCGGCCCGCCGGGGCTCCGCGGCCTGTCCTGTCTGGGGCGGCCTGTCCCATTCACGGTTCTACCGTGACTTGTGGCGCGGCCCTGCAAAACGCGGCATGGCCGGAACTCGGGGACTCGCTGCCCGGGGTCTGGCGCTACTTCCCGCCGGCGGCGCGGCGCGCGGCCTCGGCAAAGCCCTCCGGGATCCTTGCGTCGGCCCTTGCGTACGCGTGGAACTTCGTGCGGTTGTCCGGCGAGTCTGCGATGTTCCTGCGCACGACGGGCACGCCATAGTGCACGGCGGCCTCCTCGCTGCAGATCGCCGAGATGTAGGGAACCCGCCTATCCGCCACGTACCTGGCCGCGCCCGACGTGCTGAGTGGGGCCTTGCTGTCAGGGATGGCAGCAGAGCGCCTCAGCCCGTGGCGGTCCAGGAACTTGGAGCACTGCACGAGCGCCTCGCCCTTCGAGTACACGGTGTCAATCTACCCGAGCCTCCCAAAGGATGCCAGCACGTGGTTCACGTAGAGCTCCAGCGTGGCGATCACGCGCAGGCCCATGCCCTCCGCCCTCTCCTCCACCGGGACCCCGTCAGCGCGGGAGATCTCCCTGTTTGCGGTGTTGTGGACCGGCAACATGGCGATGACGAGCCTGCTCATGGCGGCGGCCTCCAGGCACCTGTCAAAGTTCTCAAGGACCTCGACGACGGCCAAGTCGCCGAACATGCGGCGCGTGGCGATGTCGCTATAGCTGTGGGTGTCGCCAAACCTCACGATCTTCAACCCTGCCTGACCCGACATCGAGGCTCGCGTCGATCCACGTGGTTATAACAGCTTGCAGGGACGCAGCCCGGAAGCCTAGAACTCGCGAGGCGGGCAGAGCATGTCGACGGGTCTCACGTCGGCCTGCAACTTTGCAGCGACGGCGCGCACGCTCGGGTCACTCAGCGCGTCAAGGACGATCTCGTCCATCTCGGCCTTTGTGGGCCGCTGGCCCGTCGAGGCGACGAGCCCTGCCAGGTACCCCTGGACATAGCAGAGCGCCTCGGCCGTCCCGTTGCCCTCGTTTATGGGGGGAAGCATGGGGCACGCCCTCGGATCCCTCGCGATGCTCGCGGCGTACCTCTTTGTCTCGCTCACCGCGTACTCTAGGGCTAGGGGGT
>RHFA01000160.1 GCA_003724275.1 Thaumarchaeota archaeon S13 | reverse complement strand
GCGGCCCCAACGCCGAGCTCTATGGGCTGCTAGGGCGGAACCTTGGGTGGGGCTAGGGCGCGCGCGCCTGCGAGCGTGGCCCACATATACCGCCCTCGAGGGGCCTGGCGCGCATGAGGGCCGGCGTGTACGGGCAGGGGGGGCGGACCACGCCGAGGTCCATAGTGGCAGACCTCGAGTGGGCCGGCATCGACGCCTTTGCCGCCGGCCCGCGGCGCCAGGCGCGCGAGGCCGACATTGCCGTGGTCCTCGGCGGCGACAGGGGAGTGCGCGCCTACTTTCACGGCAGGCCAGAGTCCGAGGTGCCGGTCCTGGGCCTCGGCGAGGGCGAGTCCGGCGGCCTGCTCGCGAGCCTTGACGTGAGGAGCCTGCGCTCGCACGCGGGCCGCCTCGCCTCTGGCAGGTACACCGTTGACGCAATGCCGCGGATCGGCGTGTCCATCGACGGGCGACGCGCGCATCCGGCGCTCAACGACGTCGCCGTGTTTGCCTCGCGCAGCGCGATGCTCATGGAGCACGAGCTCCGGATCGACGGCGAGGCCGTCTGGCACGACAACGGAGACGGCGTCATCGTCGCCACGCCGATGGGCTCGTCGGCCTACTCAATGTCAGCCGGCGGGCCGGCGATATTCCCCGGCACACGGGCCTTTGGCATCGTCCCCGTAAACTCGCTTGACGTGACGCGCCGGCCCCTAATGGTGCCGGACACCAGCGAGATTAGCGTCTCGGGCATATCCTCAAAGACGCACTGCGAGGCGGTCCTCGACGGGATTGAGCGCCTCGCCGTCAGGGACGCCGTCACGTGCACGAGGACGCCGCACGCGGCAAACGTCGTGCGCCTCGGCTCGGCGGCGCCGGCGATGCGCGGCCTGGCAAAAAAGGTCGACCTCGCCGGCGACCTGCTAAGGATGTCGCCGAGCTCAAAGCTGATACTCACGGCCCTCGAGTACGGCGGCAAGCCCATGACGCTGCGCGAGATATCTGCCCGGACGCTCCTCCCTCCTCGGACCATGCGCTTTGCGCTGCGGCACCTGACGGACAATGGCCTCGTCAAGAGGCGCGTCTCGGGGCGCGACTCGCGGCAGGCCATATACGAGCTCGCGCAGCGATCCTAGATTCCGGCCGCCGCCGAGACGAACGCGCCAAAGGCGCCCTCTGGAGAGCCCGGCCTGCTGCTGAACTCCGGGTGGAACTGGACGCCCACAAAGAACCTCAGCGACGGTATCTCTAGGACCTCCATGCGCCTGCCCGAGTCGCTCTGGCCGCTAAAGACCATGCCCTCGCGCGCAAAGCGCCCGCGATAGTCGAGGTTGAACTCGTAGCGGTGCCTGTGGCGCCTCGTTATTGACCGCGCGCCATAGATCGCCTCGGCCCTCGAGCCGCCTGTGAGCTCTATCTCGTGCGCGCCGAGGCGCAGCGAGCCGCCCATGCCGGCGCCTTCCTGGCCGGGGAGGATTCCCACGACGGGATCCTCGGCTGACGAGTCGAGCTCGGAGGACGTCGCGCCGCCAATGCCGCACGCGCCCCTCGCAAAGGCGACTGCGGCGAGCTGGAAGCCAAAGCATATGCCGAGGTAGGGCGTGTCCGTGGCCCGCGCGTGCTCGGCGGCGGCGATTATGCCCTCGGCCCCGCGCGTCCCAAACCCGCCGGGGACGATAATCCCGCCATACCCGCCGAGTGATCCCTCGCGCAGCGTTTCCGAGTCTATCCAGTCAATGCTCACGCTGCGCCCGATCGACGCGCCGGCGTGGCGCAGCGCGAGGTTTACGCTGACATAGCTGTCGGGAAGATCGACATACTTGCCGACCATGGCAATCTTGACGTCCTCGCCGGGCCGCTCGAGCGAGTCGACTATGGACGTCCAGTCCGCCCAGCGGTTTGACGTGTTGACGAGGCCGACCTTGCCGAACTTTTTGAACATAGAGTCCACGATGCCCTGGTCGTACATCACGTGCGGGACGCGAAATATCGTGCCAACGTCGTGGCACGAGAGGACGTCCCTCTCGGGGACGTTGGTAAAGAGGGCAATCTTTTTTCTCGTCGGGCCCTCGAGCTCCTTTTCGCACCTGACTGCGACATAGTCTGGCTGTATGCCTATCCTCCGCAGCTCCTGCACGCTGTGCTGCGTGGGCTTTGTCTTTTGCTCGCCCACGGCGTCTATGGACGGAGCCAGCGTCACGTGGACAAACGCTACGCTCTCCGGCCCGTCCTCGACGCGTATCTGCCGCAGGGCCTCGAGGAACGGCAGGCTCTCAATGTCGCCGACCGTCCCGCCGCACTCGACTACGAGCATGTCGAGGGACTCCTCCTCGGCGGTCCTGCGTATGCGCGACTTTATCTCTTCGGTGACGTGCGGTATTATCTGCACGCACGCGCCGAGATAGTCCCCGCGCCTCTCCTTCTCTATCACCGTAGAGTAGACCTGCGACGTCGTGATGTTGTGCGACTTTGGCATGTCCTGGTTGAGAAAGCGCTCATAGTTGCCGACGTCCATGTCGCACTCGCCGCCGTCCTCGGTGACAAAGACCTCGCCGTGCGCTATGGGGTTCATCGTGCCGGCGTCATAGTTGAGGTAGGGGTCGATCTTTACGCACGAGACGCGCTGGTCGGAGAGCTGCAGGAGCTTTGCGATCGACGACGAGACGACGCCCTTGCCGAGGCCAGACATGACTCCCCCCGTCACAAAGATGAACTTTGCCAACCTAGGGCGCACCCCGCGCGCGCGCGGCGCGCATGCCCGCCGCCGCAGAGCCGCGCCCGCTCATGCGGGGTCCGCCGCCCATGCGCGTTATTACTGTTGCCGGCCCCTCCACGCGCGCGAGACGCGTTTAAAGGTTATATACTTGATCCGCGACCGCGGCGCAAATGACGCCGACAGCGCTAGCCGTGGCAGCAGCCCTAGCGCTAGCCCTGGCCGCCCCGGCGGCACTGGCGCAGGAGCCGACTGCGCAGCTGGCCGAGATTCCGGGCACGGCCGCCTCCGAGCCGCACACGCATGGCGGGGGAGAGCCGCACACGCACGGCGAGGGCGGCGAGGCCCACACGCACGGCGAGGAGGGGACCGAGCCGGCGCCAGGGCCAGAGCCGGCCGCCGTGGAGGGCACGCGCAGCATTGTGATCAACGAGATAGAGATCAACCCGTTCGGCGAGGACGGGTTTAACACGTTTGAGTGGATCGAGCTCTACAACCCCACGTCATCAGCGGTGGACATTGGCGGCTGGACCGTCACGGCGGGCGTCACGCAGACGACGACGGCGGTGCCCTCTGGCGTCGTGCTGCGGCCCGAGCAGTTTTTCACGTTTACGCGGACGGGAGAGTGGTTTGTCAATGTCGCCGAGTCGGCTGTCCTGCGCAACGCGCAGGGCGAGGTGATCGACCAGACGCCGCAGTTCATAGACGTCGAGGACAACCTGCACACATGGCAGCGCAAGTACGACGCGCTTGACACGGACTCGCGTGCGGACTGGCACTTTTCCATATACTCGCGCGGGTTCTCCAACGGCAAGCCCGACATTGACGCCACGCCAGAGACGATAACGATACACGTCACGACAGACAAGGAGGTGTACACGCCTGGCGAGACGGTCATGGTGAGCGGCAGCGTGGGGGGCGTCAGGCCGGCGTCGACGACGTTTTACGTGCCGGCGCACGTAAAGATCACTGTCAACGGGACCGACTATTCGAGCGTGACGTCGCTGACGCCGGGACCGGACCTCACGTACGGGACGACGATAAAGCTGCGCGAGGCCCTCGGGACGGGCCTGGGCGAGTATGACGTCGTCGCGACGTACGTGGGAAGCACGGCGGCGACGTCGTTCATGGTGGCCGGAGAGGAGCCCGAGCCCGAGGGGCCGGCGCCGTCACTAGACGGCCTTGCGCTCAAGACCGACGAGGGGTCGTACTTTCCGGGCTCGACGGTGAGGATACTCGCCGCGTCGAGCCAGGCGTTCGCGCTCGAGGGCCTAGAGTTTGACGTCATAGACCCCAGGGGCAGCGTGCTCGAGACCGGCGTGCTCTATCCGCGGCCCGCCAACGCGCCGGCGCTAGAGGCGTTCGGCGAGGGGGCCTCGGGCGCCGAGTTTTCGGGCACCGTCTACATGAGCACGGTCCGGCCGATATACGGCTCGTACTCCATAGTCGGGTCATACGGGCAGCTCTCGGCGTCGACTGCGTTTGCGCTAGAGGAGGACGTGAGGGAGGACACGGACATATCGCTCTCGGCGGACATGGAGGCATATGCGCCCGGCGACACTGTTAGGATAGAGGGGAGGGTCAACAAGGTATGGCTAGAGACGGTCACGCTCGAGGTGACGCAGATACAAAACACCGCCGTCATATTCGAGCCCAACGAGGCGGGGGAGCAGGACGGCGGCCAGGCGCAAAACTCGACGGGTGCCCCAAGGGGGTCGTCTGGCATCACGACGTTCTCGCTCAAGGAGGCGCTGCGACCGTCGACTGACGGGCGCTTTGCCCACGAGTTTTCCATACCCAACGACCCCGTGAGGGTTGGCCGCTACACCGTAATGGCCTCAGAGGGGTCCCTCTCGGCGTCGACGTCGTTTCGCGTCGCCGACGGCGCGTCCTCTGGCACCGAAGGGGCGTTTGTGGTGAGGACAGACTCAGAGTCCTACGAGGTCGGCTCGAGGATCATAGTCTCTGGCGCGCTAGGCGAGCTGGACCCCCTCTACCAGACGGCGATCGTCATCGTGCGCCTGCTGCGCGAGGGCGCAAGCCCCACCGAGGGCCTCATACTCTCGGCGGCGCCGGACGCGGCGGGCAACTATTACGCGGCAAACACGATAGAGCGCGGGGTGTTTGAGCCCGGCGCGTACGACGTCACGGCCATGTACATGCGCGGGACAGTCGAGACTGTACTCGGGACCGTGAGGGAGACGGCGACGGCCGACGGGACGATAAAGTCCGACACCGAGTATGACTTTGTCGGGACGTACCACAGAAAGACGATCAGGGGCACCCCAGAGCACACGGCCACGGCGAGGATCACCGTCAGCGACGCGCGCGACCTCGACGGCGCGCACTTTACGGCGGATCTCGAGCGCATGGCGTACACGTTTGGCGACACGGTCCGCCTCACGGGGATCACGTCGCACGCCGTGGACATACCCTCGCTTGACGTCGCGATCCTGCGGCCCAACGGCAAGAGCGACTCCTCGCCCGTCCAGGTGGCCCAGGACGGCACGTACGAGTGGGAATGGGAGACGCCCACAGAGAGGACAGAGGCAAACACCGGCCCCTACCTAGTGACGGTCTCCTCGTCGAGCTCTGCGCTCGAGATGGTGTTTAGGGTCGGCGAGCCTGGGGCTCGCGAGGACGACTCGCAGCCGGTGACCGTGGACGTCGAGGGCGACTCGCACGAGCACGGCTCGACGGTGTCGATAACGGGCACGGTGAGGCTGCCAGAGAGCAGGGGCACCTATAGCTATCCGCAGAGCGAGGCCGTGAGGATTGTCATCGCCGAGGCGGCCAACCCGCGCAACGAGCTCAGCAGGGCGTTTGTGACGCCGGACAGGTCTGGCGCGTTTGAGACGAGCGCGCGAATCACGCAGGGCATATACCCCGAGGGGGCGTACGTCGTCACGGCGGCATACCTCTCGGAGAGGGCGCGCGACACGTTCTATGTCGGCGAGATTCCCGAGGGCGCCGGCGCGTCGCCGGCGAGCCTCGCAGACCCGTCAGAGGCCCGCGACGCCCCCGGCGAGGCGCCGCAGCGGACCGTGGACGAGGGGACAGCCAGCGGGCCGACGCTGGCCATACAGGTCGCCGCGCGCGACATTGGCGGGACGATAATGCTGCCCCGCTCGCTGAGCGTGACGCTAGAGGCCGACGGGGAGGGCGCATCGCTCACGCTCTCCCACGCGGGCGGGACGTGCGTGGTCGGCGCCGCGGACACGTGCCTAGTCACGGGCCCGACGCGCACGCCGGACTCGCTATACCGGACCGTCAGCGTCGGCGCCGCCGAGCTTGACGTGAGGTACAGCGGCGATGGCGCCTCGCCGGTGAGGATTACGGTCATACCCTCCGAGCGCGGCGGCGCGCTGCCGGACTCGGCGTGGACCGCCGTGGCCGCCGGCGCCGGCGAGGCGGCGCCCATGCACAAGGTCGTCTACACGGCCAGGGAAGCGGGTTCCTGACATGCGCGGGCGCGCGCCGCGCGCGGTCCGCCTCGGCGTGGTCCTCATGCGGCAGGACGACCCAAAAAAGTGCACCGCCGCGAGGCTCGAGCGCCTGGGCCTGGCGCGCGGCCTGCGGCGGGCCCCGTCGGGGCGCGGCGCAATGGTCCTTGACCCCTACTCGCCGGACATCCTGGTGCGCGCTGACGCGCGCTCGGTCACCTCGGTGACCGCCATTGACTGCTCGTGGCGCCTCGCCGGGGGCGTCTTTGCGGCCGGCCCGCGCGCCGCGCGAAAGGCCCTCCCGCCGCTGCTGGCCGGCAACCCCGTAAACTATGCGAGGCTCGGAACGCTCACGACGGCCGAGGCCCTCGCCGCGGCCCTCTTTGTGCTCGGCGAGGGGGAGCGGGCCCACGACATTCTCTCGAGGTTTGCCTGGGGCCACACGTTCCACGAGCTAAACGCCTCGCTCCTGGACTCGTACGCGCGCCTCGAGGACGCCTCGGGCGTGGACGGCGTGCTGCGCGAGCACGGCATTAAGTGGAACCCTTCAGACGCCCCCGGCGCGGCGCGCCCCGGGGGCAGGCCGCGCGCCCGCGCAAGGCCACGGCGCGTCTAGGGGATCCCGGCGGCGCGCGGCCCGGCAGGGGCGGCCATCCGGGAGGCCTCCGGGCGCCCCTGCTGGACCATCCCTGGCCGGCAGGGCCGGCGCCTGCGCCCTGCCGCCCCCGAAGGGCCCACTAGCTTTATAACAAAGCCCCCTGGGGGCGCGCCCAGAATGGAATACGTCTATGCGGCGCTGCTCCTCCACAAGCTCAAAAAGGAGGTAAACGAGGAGAGCGTCTCTAGCGTCATAAAGGCCTCCGGCGCCGAGGTCAACGCCGCGCAGGTAAAGTCGCTCGTGGCCGCCCTGGCCGACGTCAACATCGACGAGGCCGTCAAGGCCGCCCCCGTGGCCGTCGCCGCCGCGCCGGCAGCCGAGGCTCCAGCCGCCGAAAAGGGAGGCGAGGCCAAGGCCGAGGAGAAAAAGGACGCAAAGTCCGAAGAGCAGGCCATCGAGGGCCTCTCGTCGCTCTTTGACTAGGGGTCCCGGGATCCCAAACCCCGATTAGTTTTGATGCCCATGCGGGGGCGCCTATGCGGACGCCTTTAGCTCGTACCCTGGCCACGACGAGTAGAGGCGAGCAATCTCGGCCATGTCCGAGGCGCCCAGGGCCCGCCCGTCAGACATTGCGGCGAAGGACTCGACCTCCTCGACGCCCACGACGGTGGGCAGGACCGACGAGACTGCCCCCCTGGAGAGGAGGAACTTTATGGCGAGCTCGTCGATTCGCAGGCCGTTGGACTCGGCTATGGGCCGCAGCTCCTCGACCTTTGCGAGCGAGGCGCGTATCCACTCGCCCTTTCGGACAGAGCGGTGGTCCTTTTCGTCTATTTTCGTGTCCGCGCCGACCTTGCCGGTGAGTATGCCCGACGCGTCTGGCACCCTGACGAGAAGCCCGACATTCCTCTGCTCTGCGCGCTCGGCGAGCTCGTTGCCTGGCGTCTGCTCTAGTATGTTATAGACGGTCTGGACGGCCGAGACCTCTGGGCGGTCCATGGCCTCCATGCCCTCGCGCGTCCAGCCTATCGCCGGCCCGAGGGCTACCTGGCAGGCGCGCACGAGGCCCTCGCCGACCAGCGAGGAGAGCGTGCCAAACGCCGAGTCGTCGCGTATGTGGCGCAGCTTTGGGTTGTGCATGCCGTACACGTCGACGCGGCCCGTCCGCAGGCGGTCCAGGCTGGCGCGCAGCGCGGCGCGCGTAAACTCGCCAGAGAAGGACTGTGGCAGCTCCGAGTGGCCGACCTGCTCGGCGCCGGCAAAGTCATAGCCGTACTTTGTCGATATGACGACCTCGTCCCGCACGCCCTCCAGCGCGCGGCCCAGGAGGCGCTCGCTCTTTCCCTTGCCGTACATGTCTGCCGTCTCAAAAAAGTTAATCCCCAGGTCGTACGCGCGCCTGATCATGCGGATGGCCTCGTCCTCCTCGACCTTTTTGCCCCACCAGTCCATGGCGATGGCCCACGCGCCAAAGCCAATCTCGGAGACGCGCAGCCCGCTGCGCCCTAGCGTCCTGTACCTCACCGCGAGACTGCCCCCTCAAAGGCCTCTAGCGCCGCCGCGGCGTCTGCGTCACCCATGGCCGCCTCGCCGCCTGCGGCCGAGCACTCGACGTCAATCCACGACCTGCAGCCGGCGTGCTCGGGGCCCGTGCTGACCCTCTCGCCGGATATCCTGCGCACGCGCAGCAGGGCCGCGCGCAGCGGGCGCTCGGGCATCCACGCCGCGCGCTTTGCGACATACTCGCCGCTCCATATGTGCATCGGCGAGAGCGCGTCTAGGGCCGGCCCCGGCGCGACCTCGGCCTCGGCGACTACGGTGGCAAGCGAGCCCACCGTGTTGAACGACTCGCCGTGCGGCGCGCCGCCCTCGAGATAGTGCCTAAACTCGGGCCTTATGCTCGAGGCCTCCTGGTGCTCGTGCGTGGGAAAGAGCGCAAACTCTGCCCCGCCGAACGGCCCCTGAGGGCCAGAGTCGTGTATGCCGCCCTTGCGCAGTATGACGCACTGGACGCCGTCCTCGAGCGCGCGCACGACGGCCGACCACTCTTTTAGCGCGCGCATCTCAGCCCAGGCTCTCAATTAGCGGGACTATGCCCTTTTTGACGCAGACGAACATTGGCGTGTCTGCCTTGACGTACGCCGACACAGCCGTCTCGCGCAGGTCGACGATCAGGCTCTGAAAGTCCGTGAGGCTGTCGGCCTCAAAGGCGAGCATAAAGTCCTGGTCGTGTATGCCAAAAGAGTATGTCGTGTTTAGGAGTATGTCGGGGTACTTTTGGCTCACGCGTATGTGCTCGGCCATCATCTCCCTGCGGCGCGCCATGGGCAGGAGGTACCACTCGCGCGTCTTTGTGAACGGGTAGACTATGGCATAGCGCCTCGCCTCGGCATTGTCGGCAAACGACGTCGTGCTCCGGCCAGAGCCGCCCGAGTACGTCGACGGGCGCGAGCACGACAGGTAGGACCGCGACGGCGCGATATACTTGCCAAAGACGGTCAGGTAGAGGCGCGAGACGGCCTCTTGCATGCGCTCAACGGACTCGGAGACAAACCAAAAGAGCATGTCCGCGTCGTCGCGGATGCCCAGGGTGGAGTATGTCCGGCAGCGCACGCCAGGGGCCGCCATGCTCGCCTCTACCTCCTTGGCCGACTCGGACTTTGCCAGGTCGGCCATCCAGCGCCACTTTGGGTCCACCTTGAAAAAGGCGTGCGTGTAAAACCACGTCGGCGCCTGCCCTGCCGGCTCTTGCGTCTCGCCCCCCATCGTCGCGGCGGGGCGCCGGGGGCCGGTATTTTAAGCTCGGTGCGGGGTCGCGCGGCCCAAGCGGGGGTTCGGCGTGCTATGGGACTCGGGCAGGCCAACTGGGGAATCAGGCGGGCCGGTCACGGGGCTACAGGGCAGCCTGGCCTTTCGGGGCTTGCCTGGCGCCGGCGACGCGCTGTCCGGGATGCCTGGCGACCACGGGCGATGCTGCGTCCCACGGTCTCCGGTTCGCCAGGTGCCCCGGGGGTGGGGTCTCCCTGTGGCCACCGACCCCTGCTCTTGCCCTGGCATGTGGGCTGGCAGGGATGCCGGCGGGACTCGTAACGGGGCGTGTGGTTCCGGGCAGCGGCTAGGGAGCGTGCGGGAATGGCCGTGGCAGGCAACCCGGCCGCGCACTACGGGGCAAAAATTCCCGGGGCGGCCATAATCGCAAGCGTCGCGACGGCAACCGCAGATCCGGTGCAAAGGCTGGCAAAAAAGCATATCTTTCCTTTGCGTGCATAGGCGGCTATCTTTGAATTGTCCTTCTTTAGGCTCCTCATAGCTACAAAGTACAGGTTGAGGACATACTTGTAGATCTCGTCCTCTGTCATGTTGACCCATCTAGCAAGCTTTTCCCAGTCCATGCTCTCCCCGCCGTCCCTCGCAAACGGCTCAAAGCCGATCGCCGACACGGAGATGGTCTTGAGCGCGCGCAGCGAATAGTATATCGAGACCAGCATTGAGACGATGCTACCAACTCCGCAAACGCCTAGGGCGGTCAGGGCCCACGTCGGAATCCCCCGGAGCAGCCCAGGAATCCCAGAGTCTCCTGCCAGTAGGCCTACTGCGGTTCCAAGGCCGGCGATGAGGATGCCTGCCACTATTGCGCCGACTGCAAGAAATGCCCTTGCCTTGATGGCAAGGCTCTGCATGGCCCACATGTGAATCCTCACGCCATCTATCATCATCTTGAGAAGAAGCTCGCGATTTTTTCGCCTTTGGTCATCCATGCCTGCCGCCCGATCTACTTTTCATCTTGGCGGGGAGACTTTCGTGAATCACGGTCTTGGACGCTGGCAATCAGCGGCGCGTCAAAGAACATGCGAGGGTCTTTTGGGGGCGTTGGGGTAGCCATTGGAGATGCATTGCTCCCGGAGTCCTGCTCTGCCCTGCTGGCCTCGGCCGCCGCATCGGAGCTACTCGCGCTCCTTGTGTCCACACGGTCGTCATTAGGTGTTCTGCCCATGATGCGGCAAGACCGCAGGTGATGTCTTATAAACCCAGCTGCCAACCTGCAGATCCCTGGCGTAGGGAATATGGCGCCACGGAGGGAAGGGGGCTCTGTGTTTGGCATGTTGGGCACGTCAGGGCAGCCGGGCGTCACGCCCCATGGCTAGGGCGCACCACGATCTGTGTGTTGCTGGCCATTGGCGACGGCGCAAGGCAGGAGATCCGGCACCCGTCGCCCCTGCGTGCGGTTTTCTCCTGCCCGCTTGCCTCGATCGATCTTGATCCGAGCATTCCAAAAGTGGGTCATGTGCCTGAGCACGCCCCGAACAGGCCTATTGGAGGACAGTAGCGAGCCGCCGATGCCATGCAAACGGCCAGGGTGATGACGTGGGACGGGAGCTCGCTGAAGGCTGCAAAAAAGTGGTTCTAGCGGCTCACCGCTGCGCCCCCACCCAGCCTACTCGACGGCGGGCATACCGACGGGTGCTAGCATTTCTCCCCCCCTTTCAGGGCGCACGCGGGACTCGCACGCCGATCCTCGAGGCCAGGGGGCAAGCCAGCCGCTGCGCCCCCGCCCCGTGGCACAGGTGCTAATCTTTTCCAATCCTCTCGCGTGCCGCCCTGATGTATTCGGGGTCTATCTCAAACCCGACATACTGGCACCCCAGCCTCCTTGCGGCAGCGCAGGTGGTTCCGCTGCCCATAAACGGATCCAGGACGATCGTGGACCTGTCAAAGCCCGACAGCCTTATGCACATTTCTGGCAGCCTTTCTGGAAATGCGGCGGGGTGGCCCTTTTTTGAGACGACGGTGTCATACGGTATAAACCACTGGTTTCCCCTGTCGCGCATGTCCCCGTTGTCATGCTTCCACCTCGCAATGTTGCTCTTGTCGGCATACGGGACGCCAATGGCCGTCTTTTTGATCGGGACCTTTCCTGACTTTGTAAAGTGGAATATGTACTCGTGGCAGCTGTTCACGTGACGCCTGCTGTTTACCGGCTTGAAGTGGCCGACATTGACGCCGTGTTCCGGAATTGCGATCGACTTTACCCAGTGCAGGGTGTTTTGCAGCCTGAGCCTGGCGGCAATCCTCTGCGCCACCATAAACGACCGAAACTCGTCGCTAGGCTTGTCGCCTATGTTGAAGTATAGGCTTCCGTCGTCCTTGAGCACCCTGCCGCACATGGCCCCAAACTCCTCCATCCACTCGAGGTACCTGCCAAAGGGCATCGCGTCGTCGTGCGCTCCATAGTCCACGCCAATGTTGTACGGCGGCGACGTGACTATGATGTCTATGGACTTTTCTGGCAGCCTGTCGCGCATGCCGCCTATGCAGTCCATCTCGTATACCTGGTTTGCAAAGCTGGCCGGCGCCGCCGCGCCCGCGCGGCGCGCCTGGGCCTTTTCTCCTCCCACTCGCCGGCGGCTCTTGGCGGGCATTGCCCGTGCCGCCTGCGCGTGCCGTATTAAGGGCTTGTCTTGCCGCGGCGCCGCCGCACGCGCGGGCATGTGCGCCCCTGTGGGAAATGACACAGACACAAAATGCGGGACTTTGCCCGCAGGCCTACTGGGCCGCCTTTATGGCCCAGTCGTAGCCCTTTGCCTCGAGCTCGTCGGCAAGCGACGCGTCGCCGCTGCGAAGGACGCGGCCCTCGGCGAACACGTGGACATGGTCTAGCTTGTTGAGGAACTTGAGAATCCTCGCATAGTGCGTTATGACCATGACAGTAGAGTCCTTGCCGGAGACCTCGCTTATCGCCTTTGCGACTGCCTGGACCGCGTCAATGTCGAGGCCAGAGTCGGGCTCGTCGAGTATGGAGACCTTTGGCTTGAGGACAGCCATCTGCAAGACCTCTGAGCGCTTTTTCTCCCCGCCCGAAAATCCCTCGTTGAGGTAGCGGCTCAGGAACTCGTCCCTCAGGCCGACGCGCGCGAGGTTGTCCTTGAGGTACTTTTGGAACTCGCGCACCGTGATAAACACCTCGCGGTTCTCGCCCTGTATGGCCTTGCTCAGCGAGTTGTACGCGGTCCGCAAAAAGTGCGAATACCCGACGCCAGAGACCTCTACGGGGTACTGGAACCCCAAAAAGAGGCCGCTCCTGGCGCGCTCGTCAGCTGACATTTCCAGGATGCTCTTGCCGTCAAGGAGAATGTCCCCCGAGGTGACCTCGTACTTTGGGTGCGCGAGGAGCGTATAGGCCAGCGTCGACTTGCCCGAGCCGTTCGGGCCCATTATCGCGTGGACCTCGCCGGGGCCGGTCTTGAGGTTTACCCCCTTTAGGATCTCCTTGCCCTCGCGCCTCACGTGCAGGTCGCGTATCTCGAGGCTAGCCAACGCGGCACCGCGAGGGGAGCCGGTTTATAGGATTGGCGTATCTTAGCTCGGCCTAAGGCCTCACGCCGGCGCCAGCGTCACGCTCAGGCGGTAGCTCGTCAGGAGGTCCTTGCAGCGCGCGCGGATCGTCACCTCGGTGACCTGCGCGACAGTCGACATGTCGCGCTGCAGGACGCTCTGGCCACGGAGTATCGAGGCGACATAGAGGTAGGCCGCGGCGATCCCCTGCGGCGTCTTGCCCCCCGCAAAGCCCCCGCCGCGGGTCCTCTCGGATATCTTGAGGGCGAGGCGCTCCACGCGCGGGTCGGTCTTTGTGATGTTGGCTATCTGCGATATGCGGCGGTCCATGGTCACTGACGTGGACGGCGACGTCTCCATGTTGAGGCGCATGTCGCGATAGTACCTCGCGGCGAGCTTTGTCTTTGCGCGCACGTCAACAGGGTTGCAAAAGCCGCGGCAAATGTCCTCAAGGGACCTGACGACCTCGCACCTCTGGCATGCCATGTAGACAGTCGCCGCGGCCATGCTGTCGATGTGGCGACCCTTTACGGCCTTGGTGTCGAGGTCTCGGTAGATCATCGAGGCCGTCTCGAGGACGTTCTCGGGGAACGCCATGCCCCGGCAGATCTCGCCGAGCCTCGTCAGCATTCCGACGAGGCGCCTGTCCTCGTTGCTAGACACGCGCACGCGCGAGTTCCACTTGTCAATGCGCTTTATCGTGGAGGCCATCTCCGAGCCGATAGAGTTGCCGCCTGCGTCCTTTCCCGTGCTCGCTATCTTTGTCGAGAGGCCCAGGTCGTGCTGCGCGTATGTCATGGTCCCCGACGCGCGCGCCAGGCCAACCTTGTCGTCATAGCTGCGCGCCGTCTCTGGCCCCATGTCAACCATCTGGTCCACCACGACTATGCCGCACGACTGGCAGACGGTCTCGCCCCGCTCGGTGTCGTCCATTAGCGCCGTGCTGCTGCACTCGGTGCACGTGGGGATCTCGAGCTCGGTCATCGCCGCCTCCCCCCCTGGCGGGCCTTGCGCGCCACGGACTCGCGCCGCGCAGGCGGCCTCTCTCTGCGCTGCGACGGGCCGCGGCGCGCGCCTGGAGCGGGCCGGCGCGACGGCGGGCGCTCTGTGCGGCGCGGAGGTGATCGTGATCCGCGAGCCTCGCCGCGCTCTGTGTAGCGTGACGACGGGCGCGGGCTGCGCGACGGCGGGCGCTCTGTGTATCGCGACGGCGGGCGCTCTGTGCGGCGCGCAGGTGATCGTGATCCGCGAGCCTCTGTGCGCTCTGAGCGCCGGTCAGGGCGGCGCGCCGATGATCGTGATCCGCGCGCAGATGGGCGCTCTGCGCGGCGCGGAGGCGACCGTGGGCCGCGCGAGTCGAGCCCTGCCGAGCCACCCTCGTCCTCGGCAAAGACGGAGCCGCCGACATGCGGCGAGATGTTGTTGGTAAGCGTGCCAGCCGAGGCGAACGGCCGCGCGACAGGCCCGATGGTCTCCATGACCCTGGCGAGGCGCGTCCCGCGCTTGTCATACAGGACAGTCCCGTCCCTGACGGGGCTGGCAAGCTCGACGATGACCCTGCCGCTCTTGGCGACGTGTGCCACGTGACCGACCTCCTGCAACGGCAGGGGGTTAAACATACCCATATCATAAGGGTCCGGTCAAAAATACTTGATCTTGAAGCTAGGGGCGATCTTTCTTGCGCCTGGCCCGTGCCTCGACTAGGCGTGCGGAGACGGCTCCCATGAGGGAGGACTTTGGGCCTGACTTTGGCACGACAATGTACCCCGAGCGCACATACTGGCGCCTGGGGTGCCTCACGGAGGGCTCTGAGGAGGTGACCTCGAGGCCCGCGGCCTTTGCGGCCCCCTCGAGCTCGGCCAGCGACGGGTCAAAGACGCAGCGCTCGCGGCCCAGGCGGCGCCCCCTGGCGCGCGTGATGGTCTTGTTGAAATAGTCCAGCCAGAGGACGACGTGGTCATAGTCCTTCATTGCGCGGCCACCCGGGGCGCGCCGGCGCTCATTGGGCCGGGACCGCGTTCACGACGCCGTCCTGACCGGGGCGCGAGACGACCCTGCACTTGCCGGCCTCGGTCTCTAGTATGGCCCCGCGCGTGATGATGCCGCGGCGGCGATAGTCGTTGTTTGTGGGGTTGTCAAGGACCTTTAGTATCTTGGTCCGAGACGTGCCCTTTCCGGGGACGGCGAGGTTGGCGTGGTCTGCGGCCTTGAGGGCAGTCTTGCTTGCGCCCCCGCGAACGGCCCGCGTGACGGTGGCCTGCGGGCCGGCCGGCGCCTCGTTGGGATAGCGGTCCGTCTCGTACTTGCGCCGTGTCCTCAGGGGCCTCCTGCGCCCCCCGGTGACCTTGCTCGTGGCAAGGTTCTCCATTGACTTTCTCACGCCGCGCGCCCGCGGAGCCTCTAATTTATACAAATCGGCCGTCTCGGCCCCCTCCTGCCCCGCAGGGGGCGCAGGGGGTCTGCGCGGGCGCGTGATGCGTCCACAACTTAAATAGAAAATCCCGCGCGCGCCGCGCCGTTGATGGTCGACCTCGACCTGCGCGGGGCCAGGGCGGTGATCTTTGGCGGCGGCGGCGAGGCCCTCCGCAGGGCCGGCGCGCTGATCGCCGAGGGGTGCAGCGTCCTGGTCATCGGCGAGCGCGTCGACGCGCGCCTCGAGGGCATGGCCGGCGAGCGCCTCGAGATACGCCGCGAGCGGGCCGCCGACGCGCGCGCCATACGCGGCTGCGGCGCGCGCGTCGTGGTGGCGGCCACTAGCGACGCGGCGCTAAACGCCGAGATTGTGCGCGCCGCGCGCGAAGAGCCCAACTGCCTGGCATACTCGTCTGACGGCGGGTCGCGCAGCGACTATGCGCATGTCGCCACCGCCGAGCTCTCGCCTTCGGTGCGCGTCGCCGTGTCGACGCGCGGGCAGAGCCCTGTCATGGCCGCCGCGCTGCGCGACCGCGCAGCCGCGGCCCTGGAGGGACTCGTCGGCGAGGAGGACGAGGCCATGATTGCGCTCCAGGCCGGGATGCGCGAGGCCGCGCGGGGCCGCATTGCCTCGCCGCGAGCGCGCAGAAACCTCCTAAGGGAGGTCGCCGCCGACGGCGCGGTCAAACGGTTAATAAAAGACGGCAGGGCGGGCGCCGCGCGAGACAGGGCAATGTCGATGCTGGAGGCTGCGGCCGGTGACTAGGACCATAGTGAACGCGCGCGTGACGTTTCGCAAGTCGCCCATACACGTCATGGAGCAGTTCACCTTCCGCAACGTCGCCTCTGCCCTCTCGGGGTTTCGCGCGCACGCGGGCCTAGACGAGTGCGTCATTGTGCAGACATGCAACAGGGTCGAGGTCTATGGGGCCGCCGAGTCATGCAGCGAGGAGCGCATAAAGCGCACGTGGGCGTCACTGGCCGGCCTTGACGAGGCCGCCTTTGGCGCAAACATGGAGTTTTGCGAGAGCGGCGAGGCCATAGGCCACCTCCTCCGCGTCGCCTCTGGCCTCGACTCTATGGTCATCGGCGAGGAGCAGGTTCTCGGGCAGGTTCGCCACTCGATAGCCGAGGCCCGCGAGTGCGGCGCCTCGGGGCGCGTCCTCAACACGGCCTTTGACCGCGCCGTGAGGCTCGGCGCGCGCGTGCGGCAGGCCACGGGGATCAGCCGCGGCGGCGTCTCGGTGGGGTCCATGGCCGTCCGCCTCGCCGAGGAGGCGCACGGCGGGAGCCTCGAGGGCCGCAGCATGCTGCTGATCGGGACAGGCGAGCTCGCCACGCTGGTCGCAAAGTCGCTCTCGCAGCGCGGCTATGCCTTTGGCGTGGCGAGCCGCACGCTGCGGCGGGCCGAGGCGTTCTGCGGGGCCGTGGGCGGGACCGCCGTGAAGTTTGAGGACGCGCTAGGCGACTATGGCGCGTACTCGGTAGTGTTTGTGGCGACAGTCGCGCCGTACTTTATGGTGACTGCCGAGTCGCTCGGCGCGGCGCGCCGCGAAGGGCCAATGATGATAGTCGACCTCTCCAACCCCCGGACCGTCGACGAGCGCGTCGCGGGCCTCGACGGCGTGAGGCTGGTCAACCTCGACGAGATAGCCGGAATCGTCGAGCGCAACATGCGGGACCGCGAGTCGCAGGCGCGCGCCGCCGAGGGCATGGTCGCCGGCGAGCTGGGAGGGATCGAGGCCTCCGTGCGGCGCCTCGGCGCCGAGCCGCTCATAGCCGACGTCTTTAGGGCCGCCGAGGCCGTCAGGGCGCGCGAGCTCGCAAAGGCCCTCGCGGCGCTCGGAGACGTCGACGAGCAGACGGCGCGGACCGTCGAGGAGCTCACGCGCTCGATCATGGAGGGGATCGTCTCCGGCCCAATCGACCGCATAAGGCGGGCCTCGGAGGGCGGAGACGAGGACGTCCTCGACGCCGCCTCCCGCCTGTTCGGGCGGGCCGACTAGAGTTATATTAAATCCGCCTCGCCGCGGCGGCCAGCATGCCGTTTCCAGCCAAGCGCCTGCGCCGCCTGCGCCGGTCCGAGAGCCTGCGCGAGCTCGCGCGCGACACGCGCCTTGACGCCTCTGACCTCGTCTGCCCCGTCTTTGTAGACGAGTCGGGGGGAAGCCCCGGCATCGAGTCGATGCCGGGCCTCTCGCGGGTATCCCCGCGCGATGTCGCCGCCGAGGCCGGCGAGATACGCGAGCTCGGCATACGCGCCGTCATGCTCTTTGGCATACCATCCTCAAAGGACTCCGCGGGCAGCGCCGCCCACGCCGGGGACGGCGTGGTCCAGCGCGCGATCAGGGACATACGCGCCGCGCATGGCGACGCGCTGGCGATAATGGCCGACACGTGCCTCTGCCAGTACACGGACACGGGCCACTGCGGGATCGCCGGCGGGGGAGGGGAGATTGAAAACGACGCGAGCCTCGCGGCCCTCTCGCGCGTCGCGGTGAGCCAGGCCCGCGCCGGCGCCGACGTCGTCTCGCCGTCGGCAATGATGGACGGCCAGGTCTCGGCGATACGCGCGGCCCTTGACTCCGCGGGACACGGGGACGTGGCGATAATGTCGCACTCGGCAAAGCACGCCTCGTCGTTCTATGCGCCGTTTCGCGACGCGGCCTCGTGCGCGCCGCAGTTTGGGGACCGGCGCACGTACCAGGTTCCGTACACGTCGTCGCGCGCGGCGATGCAGGAGGTCGCCGCGGACATTGAGGAGGGCGTCGACATTGTGATGATAAAGCCCGCGCTTGCGTACCTTGACGTTATAGCCGAGGCGAGGAGGCGCTTTGACGTGCCAGTCGCGGCGTACAGCGTGTCTGGCGAGTATGCGCTTGTAAAGGCCGCCGCCGAGCGCGGCATGGTCGACGGGGGCGCCGTGGCCACGGAGATACTCCACGCGATAAGGCGCGCCGGCGCGGGGATCATCGTGACATACTTTGCCAGGGAGGCCGCCGCTGCCCTGCGTGGCGGGAAATGAGGCCCGACTCGCGCTACGAGGTAAGCAGGGCGCTCGACGAGCTCCCGCACATCGTGGGCGCCTCGTGCGCGACGGCCTCGTTCCGAGCCGCCGGCGAGCGCTCGCCGGCCCGCGACGAGTACCGCCGGCGCGCGGCGTCGTACTTTGGGGGGTTTGCCGCGCAGATTGCGCGCGACGGCGCCCTCGATGGCCTGCGCGGGTACGTCGAGCGCCGCATAGCCTCCGAGTCCGAGCGCATACTCGCCGGCCAAAACCCCGAGATTGAGCGCCGCTATGACCGCTATGTCGACTATGGGTGAGGGGGCCGCGCGGGGCGCCCCCGCCGCGCCCGAGGGAGCCTGCGGGCCGCCTGGCCACGGGGGCAAGGGTAATAACTGCGTCCCGCGGGGCCGCGCGCGATGAAGGCGAGGTTTTCGGGGACGTGCCCCGAGTGCGGCGGGCAGATAAAGGCCGGCAAGGAGATACTCAAGAACTCGCAGGAAAAGTGGGTCCACAAGGCGTGCTCTGACCTGCAGGACGAGATTCCCTGAGGCGCGATGGCGCGCACACCCAGGACGGCTGCGGCGCGGGCCGGCGCGTGGAGCCTCTCGGAGCTGCCCGGCCCGCGAGAGGCCGCCGCCGAGGAGCGCCGCCTGCGTCGCGCAGTCGCCGCGCTGGGCCGCTCGCGCCGCCTCCTCAGGCCGTCGATCACCGCCGCGCAGGTGGCGAGGATCGTCTCGCGCATAGAGGCCATACACGACTCCCTGGGCCGCATACACGCGCACGCGGCGCTCTCTCACGCGGCTGACACGCGCTCGGAGGAGGCCTCGGCGCGCCTCGCCGCCGCCGAGCGCCTCGCCGCGCAGGTCTCAAACGGCATGCTCTTCTTTGAGCAGTGGTGGAAGGTCGGCCTCGACGCGCGCAACGCGAGGCGCATACTCGGCGGCCTCGGGCGCCTCGAGGGCCACTTTGCGCACATGAGGCTCATGGCGCGCCACACGCTGCCCGAGGAGCAGGAGCGCATCATCAACATCATGGAGGTGACGGGCACGTCTGCACTCGTGCGCCTCTATGACCGCCTCACGTCTGCGTACGAGTACAGGGTGGGTAGGCGGTCCATGGGCCGCGAGGAGCTCTCCGCGCTCGTCCGCAGCCCGCGCGCGACCGTGCGCCGCGCGGCGTACAGGGCGCTCCTGTCAAGGTTTGCCGCAAACAGGGGGACGCTCGCCGACATTTACTCTAGCGTGGCCTCTGAGTGGGAAAGCGTCGAGGTGGGCCTGCGCTCGCACGCCTCTCCAATCTCGGTGCGCAACATGGCAAACAACGTAGACGACCGCACGGTCTCTGCCCTGCTGCGCGCGTGCGAGGGGGGCGCGCCGGTCTTTAGGCGGTTCTTTGCAGCAAAGGCGCGCATGCTCGGCCTGGGAAAGATGCGCCGCTATGACCTGTACGCGCCGGTGCCGGGGGGCAGGGCGCGCAACTCGTACGCCGAGGCGACGGGGCGAGTGCTCGGGGCCATGTCGTCCTTTAGCCCCGAGATGGCCTCCATGGCAAGGAGGGTGATAGAGTCGTGCCACGTGGACTCGGAGGTCCGCAAGGGCAAGCGCGACGGCGCGTTTTGCAGCACGGTCACGCCGGGCCTTGACCCGTACGTCCTGATGAGCTTTACGGGAACGGTCGAGGACACGTTCACGCTGGCCCACGAGCTCGGCCACGCGGTCCACAGCGTCGCGGCCTCCTCACAGTCGATACTCGCGCAGGGGGCGCCCCTGCCGCTGGCCGAGACGGCCTCCACGTTTTCTGAGGCCCTCCTGCACGACTCGCTAATGGAGGGCGCGCCGCCGGCGCGAAGGCGCGCAATGCTGTCCTCGCGCCTCGACTCGCTGTACGCGACGATAATGCGCCAGTCGTTCTTTACGCTCTTTGAGCAGCGCGCGCACAAGATGGTCGCCTCTGGCGCCACGGCCGGCGAGATATCGGCCGAGTACGCGAGGGGCCTGCGCGCGCAGTTTGGCACGTCAGTCGAGGTGTCTGCAGACTTTGCCGACGAGTGGGTCGCCATACCCCACTTTTACCACGCGCCGTTCTACTGCTATGCGTACTCGTTTGGCTGCCTCATGGCCCTTGCGCTGTCGGCGCGGCGCGCCGAGGAGGGCCCCGCGTTTGCGCCGACGTACATGGGCATACTCGCCGCCGGCGGCTCTGAAAAGCCCGAGGATCTCATGGGGCGCCACGGCTTTGACATCGGGCGCGCCTCGTTCTGGAGGGGCGGGATGGACTATGTCGCGCGGCAGGCCCGCATGGCCCAAAAGCGCACCCCAAAAGGGGCTCCAGACCCCCTCGAGCTTGACGTGGACATTGCAGACTTTGGCCCGATATCCAGGGGCAGGTTCAAGATACGGCCGCTGACGGTCCTGATTGGGCCGAACAACTCGGGCAAGACGTACGCGGCCATGCTCGTTCACACGGTTTTCACCTCGCACATGGCGTCTGCGATTCACTGGCTCATGCCGAGATACGTCAAAAGCCAGATTCTCAAACCAGAATTTAGATCCATGGCGCATGAGATGGATCGCCTATTGGGCAAAAAGCCAAACGGCGACGGCTATGTCGTCATTCCACCCCAGCTTGTGAACAAAATATATAAAGTAATATTCCAAGACGTTGAAGTTCACTTTTCCCAGACTCTTGTTAATAATTTTAAAATGCAGTTGCGCAACCTAGTTCGCATAGGGGCTTCATCATCAAAACTTAGCATATATAACAACAACAATTTCTCTGCGAAAATATCAAAAAAAGCCACTGTAAGTTATAGTTACTCCAAAAATACATATTTGATCAGGCGCAACAAAGACAAATTTTTAATAAGGCCGTTATACATGAATGACACAAAATTTGATGACATTGCATCTTTAATAAACACCAAATCCAATAAAATTATTGATCACATTTCTAAGGATCTACCTCGCAATGTTGACGACGGCACAATCGCGCTTTTAACATTACTCTTGCACATACTATACATGTCAGACGAACACATACCATTTAATTCTTTTTACTTCCCTGCTGCAAGATCCGGAATCATGCATGCATACGAGGCTATGGTGTCTGGGAGTGTGCAATCTAGGTTATTTCGCAAGACACGCACGGACTTACCTATAGTATCTGGTGTGCTATCGGAATTTGTATCGTCTACCATCAACACCAAACTCAAAAACGATGCCACATTTCGCGCAGTGGGCGAAAGTGTGGAATCTAATATCTTTGAAGGCGAAGTACTGCTTTCCAACCCCTCAATTGGAATCCCTAAAATTTTTTACAGGTTTATGAAAAAAAATATCCCTATACACATATCATCGTCAAGCATAGCAGAAATTGCCCCGCTGTCCATGTTTCTTAGATCTGACCTCCAAAAGGGAGACATGTTGATCATAGAGGAACCTGAGGCGCACTTGCATCCGGCAAACCAGCTCATTCTTGCAAAACACCTAGTCTCGCTTATACGGAGCGGGGTACGAATACTCTTGACGACACACAGCGTGTTTTTTTTAGAACAGTTAAGCATGTTTGTCAAACTTGGATCTTTAACAAACGAACAGAGAAAAAAGCATGGGCATGGTGTGAACGAATTTCTTTTAGACTCTGAGGTGGCTCCATTTGTATTTAAGAGAATTTCTAAAGGAAATTACACCATAAAAGAAATTCCACACTCTGCCACCACGGGAATATCCCAAGAGGAATTTGTCAGCATTGATGTTGATATGTACAACAAAGATCTTAACATTGATGACATGATCCAAAGCAACAAGAGGGCGAACTAGTTGACTATCCAATCGATCATGCGCATATATGGAAAGCATTTCTCCATCACAATCTGTAAAAGTAAAAACAAAAAACAAAAGTGCTTGTTTTATGCCAGCAAAAAATACACACATGTAATACTAGACTGTGACGCAATATACAGGCAACAAAAACGCAAGGGTAAAATCAACGACTGTGTGTTTTTTGAACAGCG
>RHFA01000101.1 GCA_003724275.1 Thaumarchaeota archaeon S13 | reverse complement strand
AGGCCAGCGTGCCGTACATCCCCTGCGCGTCAAGGGCGAGGACGCGCTCTAGCAGGGCCGAGTCCTTTTTGGCCGCCGTGGCCTCGGGCTCATAGTGCGTGAGGTCAGAGGAGGCCACGACAGACCCGCCGCGCGCCGTTGCGAGATCTGCTGCGGCGCGGCCCACGGCGAGCGCCGTCTGCGCGTCCTGGTCGGACATTGCGACTGGCACTATGCGCAGGCTTTTGCCGAGCGCGTCCTGTAGCAGCGGAACCTGGACCTCTATGCTGTGCTCGCCTGCGTGCGCCTCCTCGCCGGCAGAAAGCGGCCCGCCGGCGGCGGCGAGCTCGCGCGCGGCGTCCTGGTCGACTGTTGCCTCGCCGAGCGGCGTCGACCATGACGGGACAGTCGACACTGACGCGCCGGATCCCGCGCCCGCATGCTCGGGGCCTATCACAATGACCGGCCCGCGCGCGCCAGACTCGGCGATCGCGCGTATAGAGTGGCACGCGACGTGCGCCGAGTACTCGTATCCGGCGTGCGGGCATATGGCGCAGCGCGAGGCGGCGTGGTTTGGCGCGCGCGCGTCGCGCGACGACGCGTCGCGTATGGCCCGGCCCAGCGCATCACTGCCCAGCGGATAGAACGTGCCGGCTGCCGCCGGCGCGCGGGCCCTCATTCCTCCCCTTCGTCGCCCTCTTCGGAGGCCTCGTCGATGGACATCTTGTCCTCAAAGTCCTCAATGTCGAGGTCCATGGAGTGGCGGTTGTCCTCGCCCGCGCCGGCCTCGTCAATGTCGCCGCGCGTGACGAGAACCTCGCGCGCGAGCATCCAGTACGCCGCGGCCAGCGACTTGCGGCCCCTGTTGTTTGTGGGTATGACGACGTCTAGCATAGACGTTACGTTGTCCGTGTTTGCCATGCCAATGACGGGTATTCCCGCGTTGGTCGCCTCGACTATGGCCTGCGAGTCGACGGCGGGATCCGAGACGAGGACGAGCTTCGGCTCGATATAGTGCGGGAGCGACGGGTTTGTGAGCGTGCCGGGCATAAACCTGCCGAGTATCTTTTTTGCCCCCGTGAGCTCGCAAAACCTCTCGACGGGGGTGCGCGTGTGCTCGCGCGCCGAGCAGACGATGAGGCCGTCGGTCCCGGTCCTAGCGATCATGCGGCCCGCGGTCCGGAGGCGCGCAATCGTGAGCTCGAGGTCAAAGGAGTAGGTCCCGCCGGCCGTCTCGGCGCCCACATAGCGCGCCATGAACTTTGTGCAGACGGGCGTCCCCACGCGCGCGCCTGCGGCCTCCATCTTGGCCCCGATCCCCTGTGCCATGGCCTGTCCGCTCATCGCAATGCGCCAAGGTCCGCCATGCCTTGTATTAAACCCTGCCCCGACATGCGCAGGAGCTCGTTGAGCTTGGCCACGCGCTCGCCGCCCAGGACGCCCGTCTTGAGCATGGCCGAGCGAGTCGCCACGGCGATGTGGGATATGTGCGAGTCCACGGACTCGCCGGACCTGTGGGACGTCACGAGGGCGATTCCGGCCCGCGAGGCCTCGCGCGCAAAGGCCAGCGCGTCGCGCAGCGTGCCGGCCTGGTTTACCTTTAGTATCGCGCCGCTGCACGATCGGGCCTGTGCGGCCCTGCGGACCCTCTCGGCGCTCGTCGCCGTGAGGTCGTCGCCCGTGACGAGCGTCTTGGGAAACCTCGCCGCGAGGCCCGCCATCTCCCCAAAGGCCTCCTCGTGCACGGCGTCCTCGGCGTACACGAGGCGGTACTTTTCGATCAGCGACGCCGCAAAGTCGGCCTGCTCTCCGGGCGTGCGGACGTCACCAGACCTCCCGTACACGTACGCGCCGCGCGAGGCGTCCCACTGCGTGCTTGACGCAAAGTCTACTCCGAGGGCCACCTCGCGGCCCAGCGTGTGGCCAAGCCTCTCGCACGCGCGCGCGGCGGCCTCGAGCGCCTCCTCGTTGCCGATCCTCGGCGCCCAGCCGCCCTCGTCACCGCGCCCGCCGGTAAACCCCGTGTCGCGCTCGCGCAGGACTTTCCCGAGCTCGGCGTGGACCGCGGCGTTTGTGGCGATCGCCTCGCTGACGCTCTGCGCGCCGACAGGGCACACGAGAACCTCCTGTATGTCCGGCGTGCCGGCCCCCGCATGCGCGCCGCCGCCGAGCACGTTTCCCAGCGGGTACGGAAACCTCGCGCCGTCGGCGCCGCCGAGCGACTCGTAGAGGCCCACGCCCTGCGCGTTTGCGGCCGCCTCGGCGGCTGCAACGCTCACGGCGTACGCGACGGACCCGCCGACCCTTGACCAGCCCTGCGTGCCGTCAAGCCCGCGCAGCGCAGAGTGGACGGCCTCGACGTCGCCGGCGTCGGCCCCCACTATTCCCGCGGCGCCCTCGCGCAGCAGCCTTGCGGCCTCGGCGGCGCCGCCGCCCGGCAGCGAGACTGCCTCGGCGGCGCCGACGCTCGCGCCAGACGGCGCGCATGCGCGCCCGCGAAACCCGCCCTCCACTGCAATGTCGGCCTCGACTGCCTCTGATGCGCGGCTGTTGTATATGACTCGCGCGGCAACCGAGGTTATCGCCGCCAAGCTACTCTAGCTCGGACTTTATCTCGAGGTTGCGCCGGTGGACGGCCTCGCGGAACGGTATTATCTGCCTGATCGTCTCGACGGTCGTGAGGAGCATCCTCCTGCAGCAGTACCTCCCCATGCCCAGCGCGTCGAGGGCGGCCGCGGGGTCGTCGCCCCTCCTTATGGCCTCCTGGAACTCGGCATACCTGTCAGATATGACGCCTCCGCACGTAAAGCACCTTACGGGCACTAGCACGCGCGCGGGGCCGCCCAAGGATTATAAAAACCCTCCATGGGGGGCCCGCGCGGGTGTAGCCAAGCCTGGCCAACGGTGCTAGCTTGAGGGGTTAGTCTCTCAGGAGTTCGTGGGTTCGAATCCCATCGCCCGCACCAAAACCCCTATCCCGGCGCGCCAGCCCCGTCGAGCCTGCGCTCGAGGCGGGCCCTGGCCAGGGCCTCCGTGACGGCCAGGCGGGCCCGCTCGATCAGCTCCCTGTTGACGTCGAGCTTGCGCCGCGCCTCCTTGACGACCTTGTCATAGGCGGCCATGGGGTAGAGCATGTCGTACAGGCCCCCCATGACCTCAAAGAGTCGCTCGGCCTCGCCGGCCTCTCCGGCGCGTATGCGGTCGAGGACCTGCCGCTTTAGCTCGCCGATGCAGTCAAGGAGGCCCAGGATATACTGTGCGCCGCCCACGGGGATCGACTCGGGCGATGGCACGTCCCTGCCTGACACTATGGCGATGAGCGCGAGTGCCTCGACGAGCTCTTGCTCGGCGACTGCCATATGGCCGCGCATGCGGTCCGGCGCGCCCTCGCGCAGGGCCGCGAGGGCCTCGCGCGCCCTGGCTGCGATCTCTGAGGCCTCGTCGACGCGGCCGGCGTGGACCGTGACTATGGCCCGCGAGCAGAGCGCAATGACGTCGCGCGAGCCCTTTATGAGGCGCTCGCGCCCCTCGCGCTCGGCCTCGAGCGTCCTCTCGATCTCTGATATGGACCTTTTTGCCGCCTCTAGCGCCAATGCGCACGCGCCGCCGGCCCCGCGTTAAATCCCTTTGCCGCCCGGCGGCCATTCCTCGGGCCGCAGGCGCGCATGACCGCGCGCATGGCAACGCCAGGCTAACGCTCGGCGGGCACGTGGTGGCCATCAGGCGGGAGAGCGTTGTGGCAGAGGTGACCCGCAAGGTAGCGATCTACAACGCCCTGCTGGAGGCTACAGGGGGAGCCTGGCGGGCGTGGTGTCGGCAGTGGGGCAGATCATCCCCCTGTGCGCGGGACAAAAGTGGCAGTTTGCCGGCAAGGTGGCCGGTTTGGGCGACACTGCCAATATGGGAAGCATAACGCGATTAAAGCTCCTACAAACTCTTGACAGTGTTTTCAAAAACAACACAGAATTTGAATCGTATTGGAGAGAGTATCCCAAAAGGCACCTGCGCAAAAAACCCGAACTTTCTAGGGCACGTTCTTGATGATCAGGGCCTCTACCATTGAATTGCGCAGGTTCTCTGTAGAGCCCAGATGGTAAAAATGGCGCATTGTCTTGATTTGGTAGTCTTTGAATAGCGACAAGTCGGGGTTTTTTCTGTATCTGTTCTGGGACCAAAGTGACAGGGCAAACCTGCACGGCATGCATTTCAGAAACTCTGCCAGGTCGCGCATTGCGCCCTCTTCCCACAAGTCATAGTAGTTTGCGCTTCTGCCCGAGTATGGCGGATCCAGGTAGACAAAGTCGGTCTTGCCCACGTCTTGCAGCGTTTCCCTCCAGTCGCTGACCCTAAATTCCCACGCCCTGTGAGCCTTCATGGAGTCCATGATCCACAGCACCTGGTTTGTGATTTTTGTTATGTATGACTTGCTGAACCGGTTTGTCTTTTTGCAAAAGGGCACATTAAACTTTCCCTTGGAGTTAAATCGCATCAGGCCATTAAACCCCGCCCTGTTCAAGAACAAAAAGTCAAGGGGCTCAAAGTCACGGTTAAACCTGTCACGAACCTCATAGTAGTGGGCAGCGCCCCTTTTTTGCAAGTTTAGCCCCTCAACCTCCAGGTGCCGGCGCGCCGCAGCTGGAGTCAGGCGCCCGCTCTGCACGGCCCTGTAAAAGTTGATTATGTGCATGTTTGTCTCTGCCCCTATGGCGTTCCTGGAAGCCGCGTTGAACATCACTACGCCCGATCCCAAAAACGGTTCTATCCACCTTCCGCCCTCCACGCGCCTCGTGTTGGCCAGTATAAAGTTGACCAGCTTTGTCTTGATTCCCTGCGTCTTGATCGGGGGAATGCCGACCTTTGCGGCCCCCAGGCGCGCGTCCACAGGCGCGTCCCTCATTTCCTGCCACCACCCCAAAACGGCGTCCCCAAACATGCGAGGGGCACCGTGCAGCGGCCGCCAAAGTGATCCCGCGCGGATGGCACGGTCTTGCCTGCAGAAACGCCGTGTCGGGGGCGGCCTGCTGCGCAAGATCCAGGCATTCTGGTGCCGGCCATGCGCCCGTCCGGCGGATGGGTGTTTTATTAGCTATTTTGGGCCATGCGGCGAGGGGCGGCCGCCGCGGCAGGCCGCATGCTGCGCGTCGCCTGGCAGGCAAGGCGCGCCCGACCGCCCCAACGCTCTTATCACGCCGCCGGCGCGGCGCGGGACGATGGCCATAAGCGTGGACCAGATGATGCGCATAGAGGAGAACGGCCACAGGATGGGCTTTGAGAGGCGCATGATGATGGAGAACGCCGGCGCGGCGGCCGTCAGGCGCCTGGTCGACGCGTTCTGCGACGTCCACTCGACGCGCGTCCTCGTGATTGCGGGAACCGGCAACAACGGAGGCGACGGCATGGTCATGGCTCGCCACCTCGCCGGCCTGGGCGCGCGCGTGCGCATCGCGCTCCTCGGGGACGAGTCGTCCATACGCACCGAGGAGACGCGCTGGAACTGGGGCCTCCTCTCGTCGATGCCCTCCGTCGAGCGCATCGGCGACTATGCCACGGCGACTGACGCCGAGATTATCGTCGATGCGATCCTGGGGACCGGCGTCTCGGGCAGCCCGCGCGAGCCGCATGCGGGGGCGATCTCGTTTGCCAACGCGTCGCCCGCGTTCAGGCTTGCAGTCGACGTCCCCTCTGGCCTTGACGCGACGACGGGCGAGTCGCCCGCCGAGTGCATAAAGGCAGACATGACAGTCACGTTTCACCGCCTAAAGTCCGGCATGGAGAGGCGCTCTGACGTGTGCGGGCGCACGTTCGTCGAGCGGATCGGCATTCCCCCCGAGGCCGAGGGCGGCATCCTGTGATCGTCCGCCAGGTTCCCGTCGGGACGATGGCCAACTTTACGTATGTCATCGCCGACGAGGCCACGCGCGAGTGCATCGTCGTGGACCCCTCGTGGGACCTCGACCGCGTCGCGGCGGCGATCCGCGACATGGGCGTGCGCGTGGGCCTCATCGTGAACACGCACCACCACTTTGACCACACGACTGGCAACGCCGAGATGGCCCGCATGACGGGCGCGCCCATAGCGCAGCACCGCGAGTCGGATCTCGAGCGCTCGCGCGAGCTCGCCGACGGCGACGAGATCGCCCTAGGCGGCTCGTCGCTCAGGGTCCTCCACACGCCGGGCCACTCTAGGGACAGCATCTGCCTTGTGGGGGAGGGCATGGTGGTCTCTGGCGACACGCTCTTTGTGGGCAGCTGCGGGAGGGTCGACCTGCCCGGCGGCAGCGCGCGCGAGCTGTACCGCAGCCTCTTTGGCGCAATGTCCGGGCTCGATGACTCGCTGGTGCTGTATCCCGGCCACGACTATGGGCCCTCGCCGACGTCGACGATGGGCCGCGAGAGGCGCACAAACCCCGTCCTGCAGCCGCGCACCGAGGACGAGTTTGCCGCAATGCTGGGCGGATAGCGCGTTGGATCCCGTGGAGTTTCTCGGTGACGCGCGCTCGGCGCGCGCCGTGTCCGAAACCCTGCGCGGGCCGAGGCTGCTCTTTGCGCTGGTCATGGCGCACACGCGCACGTGCGAGGTTCCCGGCATATCGGCCGCGGGCGCCTCACCGGCGGCGATGGCCCTC
Organism: Thaumarchaeota archaeon S13; assembly: GCA_003724275.1. GTDB lineage: Archaea > Thermoproteota > Nitrososphaeria > Nitrososphaerales > Nitrosopumilaceae > JAHRAL01. The sequence goes on along the minus strand of RHFA01000101.1, from coordinate 4,107 downwards.
ACGCCGGCCGCCGACGCCGAGTACATACGCTATGGGCGCTGCAGGTCCATCAGCGGCGTCCCCATGGCGCCAGGCGGCCTGCCCACGCCGGCGCTGATCACGCGCGCGGCCCTCGAGGCGGGGGGCATCCCTTCCATGGCGATCAGCGCCGGCGCGGCGCGCGCGCCAGAGATGCCCCACATCGACGCGGGCCTGCCCGCCGGCGAGGACATTACGAGGCGGCCCGCAATGTCCGCCGAGACAGTCTCCCTGGCGCTCCGCCGCGGCGAGGACGCCGGCCGCCACGCCGCAGAGGTCGCCGACTGTGTCATCATAGGCGAGAGCGTGCCGGGCGGGACGACGACGGCGCTCGCCGTGATGCGCGCGCTCGGCGTGGACGCGCGCGTGAGCTCGAGCATGGCCGAAAACCCCGCAGCGCTCAAGGAGCGCGCCGCCGCGGCGGCCCTGGGGCGCCTGCGCGGGGGGCACGGCGCGCGCGAGGCTCTCGCCGAGGCCGGCGACCCCATGCTCGCCCTTGTCTGCGCAATGGCCGCCGCCGCCTCGCGCCGGTCCACGGTCGTGCTGGCCGGCGGGACGCAGATGCTCGCCGCGCTCCTGCTCTCGCGCAGGATATGCTCGCCGCGCGAGGGCGCAGTGGCCGTGGCCACCACAAGCTATGTCACGCGCGACGCCTCGGCCAACTTTGCCGAGGTCGCCTCCGCCGAGTCGGTCCCCGCGGTGTCAATAGATCCCGGCCTTGCCTCCTCGCGAATCGCCGGCCTGCGCGCGTTCGCAGAGGGCCACGCAAAGGAGGGGGCCGGCGCCGGCGGCGCGGCCGTCGCGGCCGTCCTGGGCCGCGGCGTGGGGGCCGGCTCGCTGCGCGCGCTAGTCGAGGCCGAGTATGGGCGCGCGCTATCTCACGGTGACTGACTTTGCCAGGTTTCTGGGGTGGTCGGGATCCGTGTCGCGCTCTAGCGCCGCATAGTACGCGACGAGCTGCGCGGGGACAATCTCGGCGAGCGGGTACATCCACTCCTCGCACTCTGGTATGCGCAGCCACTCGTCGTACTCGTCGGCGTCGGCCGTGTCGATGCCGATCGTGCGCGCCCCGCGCGCGCGTATCTTTGCGGCGTCAGAGAGCGCGTCGGCGTGCGTGGGGCCTGGCGGGTTTATGACCATGACGCGCGAGCCCCCGTCGAGGAGCGCGAGGGGGCCGTGCTTTAGCTCGCCGCCGTGCATCGCCTCGGCGTGTATGTACGCGAGCTCTTTTAGCTTGAGGGCCGCCTCGGAGGCTATCGCATAGTGCACGCCGCGCCCAAGCACGTACACGTCGCTCGTGTCGCGCAGGCCCGCGGCTACCTCCCTGGCGCGCCTCCCACACTCTAGCGCGCCGGCCAGCGCGCGCGAGACGGCGGCCATGTCCACGCGCGGGCCGCCGAGCTCGGCGGCGATCCTGTGCAGCGCGGCGAGCTGCGACGTGAAGCTCTTTGTCGCCGCGACGCCGATCTCCGGCCCGCAGTCGATCCTGACTGTCTGCGTGGACTCGCGGGCTAGCGCCGACGAGGGGTGGTTGACAAGCGAGACTATCGAGAGGCCCGCTCCGGCGGCAAGGCGCGCGGCCTCGAGCATGTCGGCGCTCTCGCCGCTCTGCGATATGGCGAGCATGACTCCCCCCGACAGCGAGTGCGCGTGCACGGGAAGCTCGCTTGCGATGATCACCTCGGCCCTGATGCCCGCATGGGCCGAGAGGAGGTGCTTTGCGACCAGCGCGGCGTTGTGGCTCGTGCCGCTCCCGACGACATAGACGGTCCGCGCGCGCGCAATGGCCCGCGCCGCGTCGGCTATGGCCCGCGCGCCGCCGCCGGCGCCTATTATCGACGTGGGCTGCTCGGATATCTCCTTTAGCGTATAGTGCGCATAGTCGCCCTTGTATATCCCGGCGAGCTCGCGCGAGACCTTTGTCACCCGCGCCTCGACGGCGTTTCCTCCCGCGTCGTACACGGCAAGGCCGCCGCCGTCAATGACCACAATGTTCCCGTCGCCGACATATATCGCGTCGTCCGTATACTCGACAAACCCGAGAACGTCGCTTGACACATAGTGCTCGCCGTCGCCGACTCCGACTATGAGCGGCGCGCGGCGCCTTGCGGCGGCTATCGTCCCGTCGGCAAGTATGGCCGCAAAGGCGTACTGGCCCTCGAGCGCGGCGACCGTGCGCATGAGGGCCCCCTTTATGCCCCCCTCGCCGCCGAGCTCTGACTCTAGGAGGTTTGCGATCACCTCGCTGTCCGTCTCGCTCCCAAACGAGAACCCGCGCGCCTCGAGGGACCCCCTAAGGCGCGCAAAGTTGTCTATCGAGCCGTTGTGGACTATGGCCACGCGCGCGCCGCTTGAGGCGTGCGGGTGCGCGTTTGCCCCCGTCGCGGCCCCCTGCGTGGCCCACCTCGTGTGGCCGATTCCGGCGTTGCCGGGCAGCTCGTCGAGGCGGAGCGAGGCGTTGACGCCGTCGACCCTCCCGACGCCCTTTTTCACCGTGATCCGCCCGCCGGATCCCGTGGCGACGCCCACGCTGTCATACCCGCGGTACTCCATGCGGCGCAGGCCGCCGACCAGGACGCGCGCGGCGGGGCGCGGCCCCCTGTACCCTATTATCGAGCACATTGGCGCGGCGCGCGCGGCGCGGGGTTAAGTGTATTTGCGCGCGTCAGGGCGCGCGCCCGGGGGCCTGCTCCGCCCCGTCGCCCTGCGCGGCGGCGTCCCCGCCCGCGGCGTCTGCGGCAGGGGCGTCTGCGGCAGGGGCGTCTGCGGCAGGGGCGTCTGCGGCAGGGGCGGCCTCGGCGTCCTGCGCGGCGGCGCCTGCGCGCTCTAGGCCGTCAGCCGAGCCTGGATCGCCGGGCTCGGCGCCGGCGGCCCCCTCGCCGCCCTCGTCCTCCCCGGAGGGGGCGGACTCGGCGAGCTTTTTGTTGGCCTCTAGCATCTCCTCGAGCGGCGAGCCTGGCAGGAGGCGCACGCTGTCCTCCTCCTCGACGGTCACGGTGTACGACGGTATGTCGACGATCCTCTCGCCTATCATTATGTGCCCGTGGACTACGGCCTGCCTTGCCTGGTATGGCGTCCTAAAGGCCATCTTTTGCATGACAATGCTCTGCAGGCGGCGCGCGAGCACGTCGTTCACCTGCAGGTTTAGCACGTCGTCCAGGCCCGAGCCGGGCTTGACGAGGCCGATCCTCTCAAGCGAGCGTATGAGTACCGGCTCGCGCTCGCCCCTGGCCTCCTCGCCGAGGGCCAAAAGCGACCTGGCCTGCTGCCTGAGCCGCGAGAGCTCGGTGCGCGCCTTCCAGAGCTCGCGCTTTGTGCGCAGGCCAAAGCCGCCAAGCGTCTTTAGCTCGTCCATCTTGAGGTCATAGTTTAGCGGCCTCTTTGGCTTTCTCCACGCGCGCCTTGGGTATCTTGGGTCTCCCATTCTCGCCTACCCCTTTTTCTCCTCGGGCGCGGCCTTTGCGTCTGTCCCCTTTGCGGCGTCTGCGCCCTTTGCGGCGTCGGCTGCCGGCGCCGCCTCGGCCGCCGCGCCGGCGCCTCCGGCGACAGTCACGTCGCCGGACTTTGCCGGCTGGACCTTGCCGCCCTTTGCGACCCCGACTGCGCCGCCCTTGCGGCCCGTCGTGCGCGTGCGCTGCCCGCGAACCTTGAGGCCGTACGTGTACCTGTATCCGCGCCAGCTGCCAAGGGCCTTTTCGCGCTCGACGTCGTTCCTGACGGTAAACTCGATGTCAGACGTGAGGAGGTGCCTGTCCTCGCCGGTCTCGATGTCCCTGCGGCGGTTGAGGAACCACGCCGGAAACCCCGCCTTGAGCGGGTCCTTGAGGAGGGCCTCGATCCGCTCCACGTCCTGGTCCGAGACGAGGCCCATGCTCGTGGCCGTGCTGATCCCCAGCGTGTCGAGGATTGCCAGGGCAAAGCTGCGGCCCACGCCCCTGACCTGCGTGAGGCCCACGAGGACCTTCTTGTCGCCGGGTATGTCGTTGCCGATGATCCTCACGATGTGCTTGTACTCTTGCGCGCTCAAGCGCCGTGGCGCGCGCGCGGGCCGTTAAAAACCCTACCCGGCCAGGGCGCTCGTGGGGGGCC
>RHFA01000115.1 GCA_003724275.1 Thaumarchaeota archaeon S13 | reverse complement strand
CATCGGGCGCGCCGCCGGCGCGCTAATGGCCGCCGCAGACGCGACGAACGGCGGGTTTGGGCCGGCGCCAAAGTTCCCGAGCGCCGCATGCCTCATGTTTCTGCTCTGCCACTCGCGCGAGGCCGGCGGCAGGCAGTCCGGCGCGCACGCGCTGCGCACGCTGAAAATGATGTCGGCTGGCGGCATGTACGACCACGTCGGCGGAGGGTTTCACCGCTACTCGACGGACGCGAGGTGGCTCGTGCCGCACTTTGAGAAGATGGCGTACGACAATGCGCTGGTCCCCATGGTGTACGCCGCCGCGCACGCGCTCACCGGCGAGGAGGCGTACCTGCGGCCCGCGACGAGGACGATGGACTTTGCGGTTCGCGAGCTCGGAGGCGCCGACGGCGGGTTTTCGTCGGCCCTTGACGCGGACTCTGGCGGCGAGGAGGGAGCATATTACGTGTGGACTGCCCGCGAGGTCCGCGACGCGCTCGGCGATGACGCGGGGATGTTTTGCCTGTATTATGACGTGACTGACGGCGGCAACTGGGAGGGCCGGACCATACTGCGCAACAGCGTGCCCCTCTCGGCCGTGGCCCACAGGTTTGGCGTGGACGAGGCCGACGCGCGAGCGCGCCTCGACGCGGGCCTCGACGCGCTGCTAGCCGCGCGGGGCCGCAGGGAGGCGCCGGGCCTGGACGACAAGCGCATAGCGGCGTGGAACGCAATGATGGCCTGCGCGCTGCACGCAGTCGGCGCGGCGGCGCGCCGGCCAGAGTACGCCGCGGCCGCCGAGCGCTGCCTCGAGCATGTCGGGGGGTCGCTGTGCGCGCGCGGCGAGGCCGGCGCGCTCCTGCGGTCCAGGCGCGGGGGGACGGCCGGAACCGTGCCCGGATACCTAGAGGACTATGCGTGGTATGCCGACGCGCTGGCCGACTCTTTCTGCGCGGGTGGAAACCCCGCGCGCCTAGAGCGCGCCGAGGCCGTCGCAGGAACCATGCTAGAGAGGTTTTATGACGGCGAGGGCGGGTTTTACATGACCGGCGAAAAGCACGAGAGGCTAATAGAGAGGCCGCGCAGCGTGCACGACCTCTCCGTGCCGGCCGGCGCGTCAGTGGCGACGCGCGCGCTGTGGCGAATCGGCCACATTGCCGGAAGAGAGGAGATGGTCGGCGCGGCGCGGCGCGCAATGGCCGCGCGCGAGGCCGCCGCCGCACAAAACCCGCTCGCCGCCGGCGCAATGCTCTGCGCAGTGTATGCGCGCGAGCGCGGGCCCGTCGAGGTGACGCTCCTTGACGGCGGGCAGGGGAGCCTGCGCGGCGCCCTAGAGTCGCGCTTTGCGCCAGAGGCGATCACAGTCAGGGTCGACGGCGCCGCAAGGCTCGCGGCCCTGCAGCGCAGGGAGTTTTTCGCCGGAAAGCGGATTGCCGACGGCGCGCAGGTCGCGTATGTATGCCGCGGGTCCACATGCTCGGCGCCGCTGCGCACGGCCGGCGAGCTCGACGCGGCAATGTCGCCCTAGGCCCCGCGCAGCGCGCGCCTCATGTCCGGAATTCGCGCGCGCACGAGCGAGGCGGCCTCGTTGACGTCCTCTAGGCGCGGGGGCGAGCCGCCGTCGCGGCAGTGCTGCAAAAACGCCGAATAGACACAGCCGGCGATCATGCCCACGGCGGCGTCCTCGTCCTGCGCGCCGCAGAACGACTCGGCTAGGCGGCGGTAGGATGCGGCCTCGGAGACATAGTGCTCGACTAGGCCGTCAATGTACGCGCGCGACTCGGCAGGCAGCGCCATCGCGCGCGCGGCGATGATCGCGGCGATATTTGTGTATCGGGGCGCGCGGCGGCGGGCGCGCGGGAACGGCGGAAAAATGCGGCCACACGCGTGGCGCTAGGATCGCTTTTTCGGGGGCGCAAGGCCGTTCGCCCGGATGAAGGCCCAGATCTTCTTGTTCATGTCGCTAGGCGGTATCGGCCTCTTGCCGAAGACCTGCTCTAGCGTCTCGCGCCTTCCGGAGAACGAGATTGCGTACCCCCCAAAAGCGGACTTTCGGGCGGGCTTTGGGGCCGTAGAGGCCCTTGCCCTGGGCTTTGCCCGCGGAGCCGTCCGTGCCGGCTTGCGCGCGGCCCTCTTGGCGGTCCTGGGCTTTTTTGGCGGCCCCGCCGAGGAGGCGCGGGACGACGCAGATGACGGCCTCGTCGACGAGGCCGGCGCGCACGAGCGACCAGTTGGCCCGCGAGCCGCCCTCTAGCAGGACAGAGCGGATGCCGAGGCGCGAGAGGCGCGAGAGGGCCGCGCGCGGCGAGGCGCGCTCGCGGCCGGCGGCGATGGCCTCGACTCCCATGTCGCGCAGGCGCGCGAGGCGGCGGGCCGGCGCGGCGCGCGATACGGCGACGATCGTGCGAACCTCGCCACACGTGCGCGCGATGCGCGAGGACGGCGGCAGGCGCGCGCGCGAGTCGAGTATGACGCGGACGGGGCTGCGCCCGCGCGCGAGCCGGACCGTGAGGAGCGGGTCGTCGGCGAGGACCGTGCCAATGCCTACGAGTATTGCGTCATGCGACGCGCGCAGGCGGTGCACGCGCGCAAGGTCGCGCCGCGAGGAGAGGCCCGAGTCGCCGGTTCGCGTTGCGATCTTGCCGTCGATCGAGACAGCGGCGCTAAGCGTCACGCGCGGCCTAGACGCGGCCATGGACGATCCTCCCCCCGATGATGACGGCCCTGATCGCGCGCGGCGTCGCGCGCGAGACGACGGCGGCGTGAACGTCGTGCGCGGGCTCGACGTCAATGTCAGACATGTCGACTAGCGCACAGTCGGCGGCCATGCCGCGCGATATGGCGCCAATCCTGAGGCGCAGCATGCGGCCAGCGTTCACGGTCGCCATGCGCAGTATGTCAGCCGGCGCGACGGGGACGCGCTCGCGGGCCATCGTGGACTTCCACGCGTGGTCCATCTCGGCGAGCATGCACGGCGAGTTTAGCATGACGTTGTCGGTCCCGAGCGTGACGTTGCAGCCCGCGCGCGCCATTGCGGCAATGTCCGGCGAGCCGACGGCGAGGCCCTCTCGAGGCGCCTCACGGGGCGCGCAGAGGCGGGCC
>RHFA01000156.1 GCA_003724275.1 Thaumarchaeota archaeon S13 | reverse complement strand
CGTCTCCCGGCGGCGCGGCCCGCGCGCCGAGCCGGCCGGGGACGGCGCATATTCTGGCTCGGCCATACGCGAAGAGTACCGTGGCCTGTACCAAAAGTTCCTTGACAGAAAGGCCGACGCGAGGATTGAGCCGTTCCTGCGGCTGCTTCTCGCCAACGGCCTGATCGATTGCCGCGCCAATCCCCGCGAGGCGGTGCTGGACACGCGCATCAAGATCCAAAAGCTCGTGTACTTTGCCCAAGAGTGCTTTGGGCTCACGTTTAGGTATAGGCACACGCTCTACATATACGGGCCGTACTCGCCCGAGCTCGCAAACGACTATTATCGCATAAGCGACATTGGCGACATTCCGGACGGTGGCCTGGAGGACTGGGCCGGGCGCGAGGAGTTTTTGGGTTTTGCGGCATCCCACAACAGTGCCGAGTGGCTGGAGATTGCCGGCACGCTGCTATACATTTACAGGAACGAGCCCCTTTCCATTGACCGCCTCATCTTTAGGGCAAAGAGGGTGAGGCGCAAGTATTCAAGGGAGCGCATAGCGGGCGTCTATGGCGACCTCATAGGCTGCGGGTTCATAAGGCTGTGACTTGTGGCGGGCGTTCTGGCAGGCCATCATGGCGTGAGCGCGGCAGCCGCGGTGTGCCAGGCGGGCACGGGCAATGTCGTCCAGTCCGCAAAATGTGCAAGAGCCATGGCGGGGGCGCCCTGCCCGCGGCCCATGCCCTACAGGGACAGTCCTGGCAATGCTGCCAGGCCGTCCAATGGCGGGCATGCGGCCCCTGGCGGCACGGCGCGCTTGCCCCCACGGGCGGCCTGGCCGCAGGCGCCCGTGCCAGGCCCCAGGCCCCGCGGCTAGCCGGGCACGCGCGAGACGTGCATGTGTGCCACCTTCCATGTGCCCTCGCGCACCAGGACAAACGTCGCCCTAGAGACCGTAGTGACGGACTCGCCGCTAAACGTCTTGTTGTCCACGAGCATGCCGCTCTGCTCGAGCGTAAAGGCGGCCACGGCCATCTCGCCGCGGACCATGACGCGCTCGTCGCTCACGCGGTATCCATAGTCCGATATGGCGGCCAGGCGCATCTCCTCCAGCACGGAGGTCGTCTCGGCGTCGTGCATGCCGTACGGGGGCACGTCTGAAAAGCTCGAGAACGCGGGGTCGGCCGAGTGCATGGATCGCAGGGCCGCAAAGTCCCTCGACTTGCCGGCCTCGAGGTAGGCCCTCACGGCGTCCATGACCCCTGCTCCCTCGGCGGGCATGGCGCGCGCGGCCCGGACGCGCAGATAAATCTCTAGCTAGGCGCCCCGGCCGCGGGGGCGCGCGTGGCCGCGTTGGGTTAAATAGCCGCGCGCGCCGCGCGCGGGCCATGCGCAGCGACGTCATTGTCGCCGGCGGCAGCATTGCCGGCCTCTTGTGCGCAAGGGAGGTGGCGAGGCGCGGGCACGCCGTCACGGTCCTGGAGGGCGGCCACGAGGTCGGCACGCCCGACCATTGCGGCGGGCTCACCAGCATCGGGGCGCTAGACACGCTCGGCGTCGGGGAGAGGGGCGCGTACCTCGGCAACGCCATAGAGCGCGCGCGGATCAGCTCCGCCGGCGGGGGCTCCTTTGAGGTTCCCGGCGGCGGGGCCGTGGAGGTGAGCAGGCGCGGCCTCGACAGGGAGGCCGCGCGCGAGGCCCAGGAGGCCGGGGCGCGCATACGCACCTCGGTGCGCGTGGCCGGAATGCGCGACGGCGTGGTTCGCACCAGCGCCGGCCCCGTCGAGGGCTGCGCCGCGCTGGTCGACGCCACGGGCGTCGCCTCGCTGGCCTCAAGGGGGATGCGCTCGGGGATCGTGGCCTCGGCGCAGGCAGAAGTCATGGCCCCGTGGATAGAGCGCGGGGTCGTCGAGGTCATGCTTGACGCCAAGAGGTATCCGGGATTTTTTGCGTGGGTCATACCCTCCGGCGGGGGGCGCGGCAAGGTCGGCGTGGCAGGCTGCGGCATTGACGCCCCGGCGGCGCTGCGGGAGCTTCTAGGGGGCAGGGGCGGCCACTCGGAGCTCAGGCGGGTCAGCGCGCCGATATGGGTCGGCGGGCATGCCGACACGTTTGTCGACGGGCGGACCGTGTACGCCGGCGACGCCGCGGGCCAGGCAAAGCCCACGACTGGCGGCGGCATACTGTCGTGCGGCATGGGCGGCGTCATGGCCGGCAGGGCTGTCTCGGCGTTCCTCGAGTCCGGCGACGCCGCTGCCCTGGACTCCTACAGGGGCGAGTGGGAGGCCATGTTTGGCGCCGAGTTTCGGTCGCAGCTCGCCGCGCGCGCCCTCCTCGGGGGCATGGGCAACGCCTCCCTGGACGCCCTCGTGGCCGCCGTGACGCCAGAGGTGGCCGCCGCGGCGGCCTCGGGGGCGGGGTTTGACTTTCACGCCGGCGCGATCGCCCGCGCGCTCGGGGCCAGGGGGGCCGCCGGCCTGCTGCGCAGGATGCCCCCGGGCGACGTGGCGCGCCTCATGGCCGCCGCCATAGGCAAGGTATAAATCGGCGCGTGCGCGCGCGCGCGGCGATGTCGTCGCTCTCCCTGCCCGTGTGCAGCTGCTGCCACAGGCACATCATGCCAAACGACAAGTGCGTCAAGTTCGGCTGCCCCGAGTGCGGCAACGAGTCCTCCACGGTCTGGAGGTGCCAGAGCTGCCGCGAGTCGGCCGCGGCGTACAGGTGCCCCGCCTGCGGGTTTGAGGGGCCATGACAAAGCTCGTCATTGCCGCAAAGGTCCTCCCCACGGGGATCGAGGTGGACCTCGACGCGCTGGCCGCCTCGATAGGCGGCGCGCTGAGCGACGGGATAACGATGAGGCGCCACGAAAAGGAGCCCATAGCCTTTGGCCTCTTTGCGCTAAGGGCCGAGTTTGTCTGCGAGGACAGGGAGGGCCAGATGGACTCCCTCGAGTCGGCCGTGAGGTCCGTGGAGGGCGTGAGCGAGTTTGAGGTCCTGAACATGAGCCGCTCCTCGGTGGAGATGAAGTAGGGGCCTGCCTTGGCACGCAAGCGCGGCGAGGCCCTCTCGATGACCGTGGGCGAGGCAAAGCAGCGCGACGTGGGCAAAAAGCGCGCGCGCATTGGGCCGGAGGCCATGGACAGCCTCGGGATCTCGCCGGGGGACTTTGTCGAGATAGCCAGCGCGCGGTCGAGCTGCGCCGTGGCGTGGCCCGCCGACGAGGACGAGCGCTCCCCGGAGACGATCAGGATTGACGGGCAGATGCGCAAGAACGTCGGCGGCGCGCGCAACGAGCAGGTGCGCGTGTCGCGTGCAGAGGTCCGGCCCGCGCGGTCCGTGGAGCTCATGCCCGTCAACGACACCATGACGGTGGACTCGGAGTTTACCGACTTTGTCAAGGCCCGCGTGTCCGGGATGCCCGTCGTCGAGGGCGACGAGGTGTCCGTTATGATACTCGGCAACACGATATCCTTCAGGGTGAGCAGGGTCTCGCCCGGCGGCATGGTCGAGGTGTGCGACCCCACCGCGCTGAGCATACTCACCGAGGCCGCGCGCGACAGGAGGCCGCGCGTGACGTACGAGGAGGTCGGCGGGCTAGGCGACGAGATAAAGGCGATGCGCGAGATAGTCGAGCTCCCGCTCCGCCACCCCGAGCTCTTTGCGCGCCTCGGCGTCGAGGCCCACAGCGGCGTGCTCCTGTACGGCCCGCCGGGGTGCGGCAAGACGCTCATCGCAAAGGTCCTCGCGAGCGAGTCAGACGCCAACATGTACCTCATAAACGGGCCGGAGATAATGAACAAGTACTATGGCGAGACCGAGGCCCGCCTGCGCGACATATTCAAGGAGGCCAGGGACAACTCGCCGAGCATAATATTCATCGACGAGATTGACGCGATCGCGCCCAGGCGCGAGGACGTCTATGGCGACGTCGAAAAGCGCGTCGTCGCGCAGCTCCTAGCGCTCATGGACGGGCTGACCGAGAGGGGCAACGTGATCGTGCTCGGGGCCACGAACAGGCAGGACAGCGTGGACCCCGCGCTCAGGCGCCCCGGCAGGTTTGACAGGGAGGTCGAGGTCTCCGTGCCCAACGAGGACGGGCGCCTCGAGATACTCCAGATACACACGCGCGGCATGCCTGTCGACGCCGAGTTTGACATCAAGGAGATGGCCTCGGCGCTCCACGGCTACACGGGGGCCGACATCAGGTCGCTGTGCCGCGAGGCGGCCATAAAGGCGATCAGGAGGTACCTGCCGGAGATCGACCTGGAGACCGAGCGCATACCGTCCGCCGTGCTGCGGTCGATGCGCATAAGGATAGTCGACTTTTACGAGGCTATGCGCGAGGTCGTGCCGACTGCGATGCGCGAGTTTTACGTCGAGCGCCCCAAGGTCTGGTGGGGCGACGTCGGCGGGCTAGGCGACGCAAAGCGCACCCTCCAGCAGAACGTCATCCGCGCCATGCGCGAGCCCGCCGAGTTTGCGCGCATGGGCGTGAGGCCCCCGCACGGCGTCCTCGTGTACGGCCCGCCGGGGTGCGGCAAGACGATGCTCGCGCGCGCGCTCGCCACCGAGAGTGGGGCCAACATGATAGTCGTAAAGGGGCCGGAGATACTCTCAAAGTGGATCGGCGAGTCCGAGAGGGCCATACGCGACATATTCCGCAAGGCCGTCGCGTCCTCGCCGTGCGTCCTCATACTCGACGAGCTCGACGCGCTCGCGCGCCACAGGGACGGCGGCGACGGCGGGTATGGCGACACGATCCTCAGCCAGCTCCTCACGGAGATAGAGGACAGCCTCACGGCGAGCGTCGTCGTCGTCGGGATCACGAGCCGCCCCGACCTGCTAGACGGGTCGCTCCTGCGCACGGGCCGCCTCGACCTCGCGATATACACGCCGCCGCCAGACGAGGCCGCGAGGCTCGAGATCATCGGCGTCCTCTCCAGAAAGATGCCGCTGGGAGACGACGTCAGCCTCGGCGAGGTGGCCGTCATGACGAGGGGGTGCTCGGGCGCGGACCTCGAGGCCCTGTGCAGGGAGGCCGCCGTGGCCGCAATCCAGCGCGGCTCGCGCGCAATAGAGGGCCAGGACTTTACGGCAGGCCTCAAGCGCATAAGCCCGTCGATAACGGGGGACGTGGGCAAGTGGTACGACTCGGTGAGGTCTAGGGTCACCAACGCGGTTCCCGGCCCGCACGGAAGGGAGATGTACGGGTAGCCATGGCGATCCCGCTGCGAAACCGCATAGTCGAAAAGGTCGCCGCGCACACGACGCTCACCGACGCCGAGCTCGCAAAGATGCTCGCCAGGGACGGCGTAGAGTCGACGCAGGCCACGCTAGAGAAGGCCCTCCTCGACCTCGAGATACTCGGGCTCATCTCCGTCACCGTCCTCGCAAAGGGGACGCGCAGGATAGAGGCCGTCAAGGCCGAGGAGGACGGCGAGGGGGAGGAGGACGCCGCGCGCGAGCGCGACTATGAGGCGAGCTTTCCAAACGCCGAGCCCTAGGGCCTGACGTGGAACGCCGCGTCGAGCGCCACGGCGACAAAGATTATCGTGAGGTAGGGGGCCGTCACCTTGTACGCCTTCCACGCAAACTCTGGCGTGGGCTCGCGCGTCAGGCGATAGTGGTAGGCGAGCATGAGGCCGCCAGAGGCCGCGGCGATCGCCATGTATACGAGGCCCATGCCCGCCGCATACAGCGCAAGCGAGTACGGCAGGAGTATGGCCGTGTTTGCCAGGATATAGCGCGACGTGCGGTGCATGCCTATGGCGACGGGGAGCATCGGGACGCGCGCGGCGGCGTACTCGTCGCGGATCTTCATCGCGAGGCACCAAAAGTGCGAGGGCGTCCAGACAAAGACGAGAAACCCGACGAGAAACCCCAGCAGGTCCATCGAGCCCGTCGCGCCGGCCCACCCCGCCATCGCCGCGCAGCTGCCGGCAAACCCGCCGATGACAATGTTGCTTGCGTTCCGGCGCTTGAGCCACATCGTGTATATGACGACGTAAAATGCGATCCCGAGGGCCACAAAGAGGGCCGTCGCGGCGTTGAGCGCGACGGCGGCGTATATCACCGAGGCGCAGCTTGCCCCCAGGCCGTACGCCAGGGCCGTGCGCGCGCCGAGGCGGCCCGACGGTATGGGCCGCGATGCCGTCCTGCCCATGAGGGGGTCGATGTCGCGGTCATAGTAGTGGTTGAGCGCGCTGGACCCCGCCGAGGCGAGCGCGCCGGCTATGACAATGTGGGCGTACGCGGCCAGGCCAGGCTCGGAGGCCGGCGTCCCGAGGACGCCGCCGGCGTACATTGACGTGACGGCCGTGATGACGAGGAGCACGACGATCCGCGGCTTTGACACCTCGTAAATCTCCCTTAGCGCCAATCTCGGCGGGGGGGGCGCGGCCCGTCTGATTTAATGCCTTTGGCGGGCCGCGGCGGCGGCGGCGCCCTGCAAAAGGGTTAAGTAAGCTGCCCGGGGCGCGCCGCGCCGCAGATGAGCAACTGGGACCTCATGATGCCGGGCATGGGCCTCACGTCGATCGGCCTGGCCGGAGTCACGGTCTCGTACGCCGGCATCGCCCACACGTTCATCGACGGAATGCACGCCCTCACGGGCCTGACGATGTTCATAGGCCTCATATTCCTCGCCGCGGGCATACTCGAGGGCGGCGTCTCGACTAGCAACAGGGCAAAGGCGACGGTCCTCGTCGTGGCCTCGATATCGCTGTCCTTTGGGATGTTTGCCTTTACGCTAAACACCGTGAGCACGACGGCGACCTTTGCTGGAATACTCGTCGGCATTGCGTTTCCGGCCATAATGCTAGCCTATGTCATCACAAAGATGCCAATGTACGCGCGGCCCGTGGGCGCCATATTTGGGCTCGCCGCGGCGACTGGCATCATCGCGTTCGTCGCCTTTGGCCTAGTCTCGCCGGACACGTACCTCATAGACGAGGAGGCCGGCGAGGCCATGGAGGCAGTCGAGCCCGCCCCCGCGCCGCCCCCGGCAGACGCGCCGAGGGCCACAGTCTCGATACTAGAGGGCTCGGCAGTCGTCGACGCGCCAGACTATGCCCCCGAGGAGCTCGACGTCGAGCGCGGGACCGTCATCGTCTGGACAAACGACGACGCAGTCGTCCACACGGTCACAAGCGACGGCGACTTTGGCGACACGTTTGACTCTGGGCTGGTCTCCGGCGGCGAGGCGTACGAGCTTGACACGTCGGCCCTAGAGCCTGGCGCGTACGACTATATCTGCGTGGTCCACCCGTGGATGAAGGCGAGCTTTTCGGTCACCGAGCGCTAGTGCCCACGGCGGCGGCCCGTGCCCCCGCAAGGCGTGAACGGATAAAATAAGGCCGTCGCGGCGGCGCGCGCGCATGGGCGCGATACTGATGACTGACGCGCAGGCCGGCAGGCTCGCCTCGCTGGCAAGGAGGCGCGCGCCAAACGAGGCGTGTGCGCTGCTCGTCGGCAGGGCAGGCCCTGAGGCCGCCGTCGTCGAGAGGATAGAGGAGGTCCGCAACTCGGACGCCTCGCCGGAGACGCGCTTTAGCGTCGAGGCCGGCGAGCTCATCGCCCACTATAGGGGGGCCGAGGCCGAGGGCATGGGCATAGTCGGCATATTCCACAGCCACCCGTCCTCCGGCGCGGCCCCGTCGCGGACCGACGAGGCCCACATGGGGGCAAACCCCGTGGCGTGGGTCATATACTCTGTACGCGACGGCGAGATGCGCGCGTGGGCCGCCGACGGGCGGGGCGGGAGCGCCGAGGTCAGGATTGGGCGCGCGTAGCGCAGTCCAGGGGTCCGCAAGCGCATTCAGGGTTATATAGCCCCGCCCTGCCGAGCGCGCGCAATGGAAGTCCACGTGTACGACACGTACGTCAAGGCCGCAGACGGGCACACGATGCACTTTGACGTGATAACCGCAGAAAAGAACCACGAGCAGGCCATCGAGTACGCCAAGAGGTGGCTCTCTAGCATAGGCGAGGGCGACTCGGCGGTCACGACCAACGAGTGCAGCTTTTGCCACTCGCAGGGGGCCCCAGAGCCCGTGGTGCAGGCCATACAGAAGGACGGCTACTTTATCCAAAAGATGGAAGGCTGCCCCGAGTAGGGTCGGCCACCATCCCCATTTTTTGCTATATCGCCGGCAGCGGCACGACTGCCACGAACGTCGAGACGAAGACTATGGCGATCGTGTTTAGGAGCTTTATGACCGTGTTTAGCGCAGGGCCGGCCGTGTCCTTGTAGGGGTCGCCAATGACGTCGCCGACTATGGCGACCTTGTGCTCCTCGCTGCCCTTTTGGCCCTCCATCTCTACGAGCTTTTTGGCGTTGTCCCAGGCGCCCCCCGTGTTGGCGAGGTGGTAGGCCAGGACGATCCCCGTGACGACGGATCCCATGAGGAGGCCCGCGACGGCCGTCGGGCCGAGGAGTATGCCCAGGGCGATCGGCGCGACTATGGCGATGACGGCCGTCTTCCAGAGCTCCTTGAGCGAGGCGACTGTCGCGATATCGACGCAGCGCGCATAGTTTGGCCTCGACGTGCCGGCGAGTATGCCCGCGTCGGCCTTGAACTGGCTCCTCACCTCGTCGACCATTCGGAACGCCGCGCGCGAGACGCCGCTGATGAGCTGGCCCGTTATGAGGAAGGGCAGCAGGCCGCCCACGAGGAGGCCGATTATGACCGAGGGGTTTGTCAGCGTATAGTTGAGCGCGGCGTGAAACACCTCGGAGGCCTCGAACTGGAACGCCTGGATCATCGCCAGGGCCGCGAGGCCCGCGCTGGCTATCGCAAAGCCCTTTGTGACGGCCTTTGTCGTGTTGCCCACGGCGTCGATCTTGTCCGTCACCCTGCGGCGGTCCTCGCTCATGCCCGTCATCTCGACAATGCCGCCGGCGTTGTCGGCTATGGGGCCAAACGCGTCGATGCTGAGCACGATGCCGGCGAGGCTGAGCATCGACATTGCCGTGAGCGACGTGCCAAATATCCCATAGAGGAGCGCGCTCTCGCCGTCAGGCGCGGCGGCCGCCGATACGGCAAACGAGACTATTATCGCCACGATTAGGGCGACCATGAACGGGCCGGTCGACCTCATGCCCTTTATGATCCCCATGAGCGTGAGCGAGGCGTACCCCCACTTGGCAGACTCTGCGATCTCCCTGACGGCGGCGTGGCGGTAGCTCGTGTACCCGTCGGTGATCCTCTGGATCACGGGCACCAGGACGATGCCGATGACCGTCGCCGCAAATAGCGCCATGGACGCCCCCGAGTCGCCGAGAAACGCCGAGGTGATCGCATAGTTTAGCGCGACGGCGACGGCCGCCGAGACGTAAAACGCCCTGTTTAGCGGCTTCATCACGTCAGTCAGCCCGTCGCGCGAGCGTATTGTCGCGACGCCGACCATCGAGGCTATCATGCCAGACGCGCCGATGAGGATTGGGTACAGCGCGTACTCTGTGAGGCCAATGAGCGCGGCGATGAGTATCGAGGCGAGCATTGTGACAATGTACGACTCGTAAATGTCCGATCCCATCCCCGCCGCGTCGCCGACGTTGTCGCCGACGTTGTCTGCGATCGTCGCCGGGTTGCGCGGGTCGTCCTCGGGGATGTTGGCCTCGACCTTGCCCACGAGGTCGGCGCCCATGTCGGCGGCCTTTGTGTATATGCCGCCGCCTATCCTCATAAACAGCGCGATGAGGCTAGCGCCAATCCCGACGCCGGCGATCGTGATGGGATCCGGATATGCATAGTAGAGGAGGGCCATCGCGAGGAGGGCCATCGCCGGGACCGCGAGGCCCACCGTCGCGCCGCCGCGAAACGCCAGCGCAAAGGTCCGGCCCAGGCCGGACTCTGTGGCGTTGGCCGAGCGGACCGCGGCCTTTACCGTAATCTTGAGCGATATGAGGCCCGAGACGGCCGAGAGCGTGGCCCCCACGGCAAAGGCGATCCCGTTGGAGGCCCCGATAAAGTAGCCGATTATGACGGCCATGCCTATCGATATGGGCACGATTATCTTCATCTCGCGCCTGAGGAACGCCGAGGCGCCCACGCGCACGGCCTCGGATATCTCGACCATCTCCTTTGTGCCGGCCTTTTGCCTGACCACCCACGCCGCAAAGCCGGCGGCCATGGCAAAGGACGCCACGGCGACGGCTACGGGCAGGAGCTCGTGGGCTTCCATTAATGCGCGATCGGCCCCCCGCGCATGAATATAAACCGTCAGTTGGCCCCGGGCCGCCGGCGGCGCGCATAGGGGGCAAACCTGGCCCCGGCGAGGCCTCGGCGCACGAGGCGGCTAAACCGCCTCCCGTGGGAGAGGTAGGGGAACCTCATGTGGACTAGCTCGTGGACTATGGTCGACTCTAGGGCCCTCTCGTCGGGTATCTTGCGGACGTTTATGAATATGAGGTTCTCGGCGAGGTACGAGACGCCATAGTACTTGTAGGCCGTCGTCCGGCGGCCCTCGGTGGCCTCCCTGGGCATCGAGAGGACCTCGCGCTGCGTGAGGAGGACGACTGGGGGAGGGATTGGCGCGAAGTTAGTATAGCCTGGCAGTACACCAGCTTCCCAAGCTGGGAGCCGCGGGTTCAAATCCCGCACTTCGCACCACCAGCAATGCTTTTAAGGGATGCGCCGTGGCGGGGGAGCCGTCATGGAGGACGGGGAGGCACGGATTGTCGTGAGGCACATGGACGACGAGGAGGAGAGGGCGGTCGGAAACCTGCTGCTTGACGCGGGCATGGATCTCGTGGCCGTCAACACGTCCGTCTCGCCGGAGGGCGAAAGGCACAGCAACGTCGGCGAGGTAGACCTCCTCTTCAGGCACGGCGACACGGCGTTCATAGTCGAGGTGAGCGTCCGAAAAAAGAGGGGAAGAAAGCTAGAGAATTTCTTTGGCGTGTTCTCTGACAAGGCAAACCTGGACAGGCTAAAGTCCGACCACGGCGAGATTGCCAACGTGCGCAATTTCAAGAGGGTTTATTTTGGTCAGAAAAAAAGAGGCGCGTCGACAGTTTCCTGGACATTGTGTCAAGGAAGGGCAACGGCCCCATCTCGTTTCCACAAGACGCCTAGCGCACGCCAGGTGGTTGGGCACGGTCAGAAAGTTGGTGGCAAATCACCGGATCATCCAGCCACCGGATCATCATCCCTGCGCCCCATCATGTTCATGACGCGCCTCGCCCGAGCCCTCGGGCCGTCGCCGACGCGCACGATGACCATGCCCTCGCCGGGCTGCCCATAGGCCACCACGGTCCCGTCCTCGCACATCTCGCACAGCGGCACGGCGAGCAGGTCCTCCTCGCCGTCGACCGTCAGCCGCACTGGGCGCGGCGCGGCGAGGGCCTCGCGCAGCGCGGCGAGCGCAGAGTCGGCTATGGTGCCGGCGGCGTTCTTGCAGGACAGCGACGTGGCCGGCGCGCCGTCCGGCGCGTCGCGCGCGGCGCGCCTCTCGTGCCCGTCGACCACCTCGACTCCCGCGCGCATCCCGAGGCGCGCGAGGCGCTCGGTCGTCGCGTCGCCGACGGCGACTACGAGCGCACCGTCAGGCATCTCGGAGCGCAGGCGCGCGGCCGTCACGTCGGCATCGCGAACCAGCGTTCCAAACGGCTCCTTTAGCATGGAGCGCGCGGCGTCCGGCAGCGTCAGCACTGGGCCGCACCCTCAGGCCCGCGCGCCGAGCGCCTGGCCGGCCTGCTGCGGCTGCGCGGCCTGCTCTTGCGCCTGGGCCTCGGCCTCTGGCGCGCCGGGCTCCTCGCCGGCGGCTATGCGCGCGGCAAGAATGCTGCACTGCGCGGCGACGTTCTTGGCGGCGGACTCGAACGCGCGCGCGCTCGGCGACCCTGGATCCTCTAGCATGACTGGCCTCCCCGAGTCCGAGCCGGCCATTATCCCCGAGTTTAGCGGTATGTCTCCCAGGTGCGGTATGCCAAACTCGGAGCTGATGCGCTCGGCCCCGCCGCTGCCAAACACGCGGTGCGTCTCGTGGCAGCCTGGGCACTCGAATGCGCTCATGTTCTCTATAATCCCGAGTATGGGCACGTTTAGCTTTTTGAACATCCCGAGGGCCTTGACTGCGACGCTGCTGGCCACCTGCTGCGGCGTCGTGACGACGAGTATGCCCGTTATTGGTATCGTCTGCGCTAGCGTGAGCGGTATGTCGCCCGTGCCCGGCGGCAGGTCCACTATGAGATAGTCCAGGTCGCTCCAGTCCGTGTCCACGAGAAACTGGCGCAGTATGCCCGAGATTATCGGCCCCCTGTATATGGCGGCCTGGATGTCCTGCTCGCCAAAGAACCCAAAGGAGACTACGTGTAGCCCGTTTGACTCTGTCGGGCGCAGCTTGCGCTTTTCCTCGTCGACCTCCATAAACCCCTCCTTTATGCCGAGCATGAGCGGTATCGACGGGCCGTAAATGTCGGCGTCGAGCAGGCCGACGCTCGCGCCTGTCCGCGATAGCGCAAGGGCCAGGTTTAGCGCGACAGTCGACTTGCCCACGCCGCCCTTGCCGCTGGCCACGCCGATGATGTTCTTGACCGTCTTGAGGCCCATGTCGTCCTCGAGCGAGCGGCCCTCCATGACCTTTGCCGTCACGCTCAGGTCTAGGTCCGTGACCCCCTCTATCCCCGAGACGGCCTCGCGCACGTCGCGCTCGATCTCGTCGTTGAACGGGCACGCCGGCGTGGTCAGCTCGAGCGTGAACTTGAGGCGCCCCGAGTCTAGCTCGAGGTCCTTTATCATGCCCATCGAGACTATGTCCTTCTTGAGGTCGGGGTCTATCACCGTGGCGAGCCTCTCGAGGACCTGGTCAACTCCGACCATGGGCGGGGATCGGCGGGGCTCATTATTTAAAGATAGGCGGGCATGCCATACCGTAAACTGTGGAATGCTGGCGCGCGCTGGGCGCCCCCGGGGGCGCTCGCGGCCCGCCGGGCGGCAAACGTTCATAAGCTTTTATGCGTGGGCGCGCGCCGACAGGTTGTTCTCGATATCAAGCCTCGTGGACGTCGTGCGGATACCCCCAAACCTGTTTGGGACGACGATGAAAAAGGCCGCCCTGAACATACTCAAGGAAAAGTACGAGAGCATGATAAACGCCGAGCTCGGCTATATCATCATGATCCTCGACGTCAAGGTCGAGGAGATGGGCAGGCTCATCGCCGGCGACGGCGGGACCTTCCACAGGGTCGAGTTTGACGCCCTCACGTTCTACCCAAAGCTGCAGGAGATAGTCCGCGGCGAGATCGTCGACATTACGGACTTTGGCGCGTTCGTGCGCATAGGCCCCACTGACGCGCTCCTCCACCTCTCGCAGGTCATGGACGACTATCTCAAGAGCGACGTCAAGGCCGGCACGATATTCGCAAACCAGAGCGAGCGGACGCTCAAGGTGGGCTCGACGCTGCGCACGAGGATAACGGCCGTCTCGCTGGGCAAGGCCGCCTCGATGGGCAAGATTGGCATAACGTGCAGGCAGCCATTCCTCGGGGCCGACGAGTGGGTCGCCGAGGAGGTCAAGGGGGCCGGCGCGGCTACCAAAAAGGGAGACGCCAAAAAGGCCGAGGCCGCCGCGCCCAAGGCCAAGGCAAAGGCGGGAAAGTAGATGGCCCGCGAGATGGCCTGCCGCAAGTGCAAGTTTGTCAGCATGGGCAAGGTCTGCCCGAGCTGCAAGTCCTCTGACCTGACGCCGGACTGGAACGGCGTCGTCCTTGTGGTGGATCCCACCACGTCCAACATTGCCCGCACGCTGGGGATAACCGGCAAGGGCAAGTATGCCCTCAAGGTAACCTGAGTTGCCCCATAGCCCGAGGGCCCAGGTCGCCAGGTTCCTCGCCGAGGACATTGGCGGCGGCGACATCACCAGCGCGCTACTCCCGCGTGCGCGCCTGCGCGCGGCAATAGTGTCAAGGGAGCCCGCAGTCGTCGCGGGAACGGAATGGGCGCGCGCGGCCTTTGTGCTGCGCGGGTGCGCCGCGCGCGCGCGGGTGCGCGACGGCCGGCGCGCTCGCGCCGGGCAGGCCATAATGGACGTCTCCGGGCCGGCGCGCGGCGTCCTGTCAGCCGAGAGGACCGCGCTAAACCTCCTCTCGCGCATGAGCGGGATCGCGACGCAGACGCGCGCGCTCGCCGACGCGGTCCGCGGGACGCGCGCGCGCGTGTACGCCACGCGCAAGACGGCGCCGGGCCTGTCATACTTTGACAAGGAGGCAGTCGCCGCCGGCGGGGGGATGAGGCACAGGGCCGGCCTGTGGGACGCGGTCCTCATAAAGGACAACCACATTGCGGCAGCCGCCGCGTCAGGCATCGGCGTCGGCGCGCTAGTCGGGCGCGCCAGGCGCAGGCACGGCGCCGTCGAGGTGGAGGTCGAGGGGGTTCGCGATGCGCTTGCCGCGGCCAGGGCAGGCGCGACTGTGATACTGCTTGACAACATGCCGCCGTCCCGCGTGCGGCGCGCCGTGGCGGCCCTCGAGCGCGAGGGCCTGCGATCGCGCGTGAGCGTGGAGGCCTCTGGCGGCATTGGCCCGCGCAACATTGCCGCCTATGCGAGGGCCGGAGTCGACAGGGTGTCAGTCGGGTCCATAACGTCGTCGGTGCGCTCCATAGACATGAGCCTCGAGGCGCGCGCCTAGGCGCGGGCCTAGCCGATCTCGAGCATGCGCTCGATCGCCAGGCGCGCGCGCGCGGCAGTCCGCGGCGGGACGCGGACCTCGTGCCTAGAGCGGGCAAGCGAGTCTCTGACCTTTTCGAGCGTGATCATCTTCATGTACTGGCACTCGGCCGTGTCAGACGCGGCGACAAAGCGCTTGCCGGGGTTTTGCTTTGCGAGGCGGTATAGCATGCCAGTCTCGGTGGCCACGACAAACGAGTCTGACTCGGACTCGGCGGCCCGTTTCATCATGCCCTCTGTTGACAGGACGCTTGCGCGAATGTCCCCGTACCCGCCAGTCGCGACGTCGTGGAGGATCGGCGTCGTGCAGCTGCACTCTGGGTGGACGAGAAACTCGGCGTCCCGCATCGACTCTAGCCTCCTCGTGACGTCCTCTGGGCGTATTCCGGCGTGGACGTGGCACTCGCCGGCCCATATCCTCATGTTCTTGCGGCCCGTGGCCTTTGCGACGTATGCGCCGAGGAACATGTCCGGCAGGAAGAGGACCTCGCGCGAGGCGGGAATCGCGTTGACGACGGCGACGGCGTTCGATGACGTGCAGCAATAGTCGAGCTCGGCCTTTATCGCCGCCGTAGTGTTTACGTATCCCACGCTCACGGCTCCCGGGTGGCGCGCCTTCCAGTCGCGCAGCTCGTCGGCCGTTATCGAGTCCGAGAGCGAGCAGCCGGCGTCCAGGTCCGGTATGAGGACGCGCTTTTGCGGCGATATTATCGCCGCCGTCTCGGCCATAAAGTGGACGCCGCAAAAGAGTATCGTCCCGTGCGGCGTCGCCGCGGCCCTCCTCGCGAGGCCCAGCGAGTCGCCGACATAGTCTGCGACGTCCTGGACCTCGGGCACCTGGTAGTTGTGCGCGAGTATGACCGTGTCCGTCTCCTCCTTGAGGCGCCTGACCTCGTCGGCGAGGCCAGCGTCGGCACCGTTGCGAGCCATCGCCAGACCCCTCCAGGGGCCCGCATTTAAGGGGTGGCGAGAGGGCATTTTGGGCCCGCGCCGGCGCGGGCAGTGGCAATTATTGCCCCCTTAGCCAGGCCTGACTGCGCCCCCGCCGGCGCAGACGCGCGAGAGGAGCTCGATCGCCGAGAGGGCCGCGAGGCGGCTCGTCCTCGGGTTGGACGGGTCTGGCACGTTTGAGACGGATATCTCCATCGAGCCAAACGCGCCGCGGGCCTCGATCGTGTGCGAGTTGGACCTTGCGCCCCAGTCGGCGACCACGCGGACCCTTGTGCGGCGCGGGCCCAGCGTGGCGAGGCTGAGGATCGCCGCGACGTTGACGTTCTGCGGGAACATTGCCACGGCGTCAAGCGCGCTGCCCGAGAATATCTCGGCGGCGCCAGAGGGCGGCAGGCTCGCGGCCCCCGGCGCGCCGCGCAGCGAGTCCGGGTGCTTTGTCGTGGTCAGCGTGACTGACTCTAGCTCGCCGCGGGCCGCGCGCAGCGCGTCGAGGCCGGCGATCGCCCCTGAGGGCAGGTAGATCGAGCGGCCAAACTCGGCGCACGCGTCAGAGAGGACCTCGAGGACGGCCCCGTCCATGAGCGCGCCGGCGCTCATTACCAGCAGGTCGCGCCGGTTCTGGATGACGCTCAGCGCGCAGTCGCGCACGGCCTCCTGCGAGGCGGCCTCGACGACAATGTCGACGGGGTGCGAGGAGAGCATGTGCGCGTTCTCGGCGATGGCCGGCGGGGCGGAGAGCGAGGAGGCCAGGCGCTCGGCGGCGGCGGGATTCGCGTCATAGGCGTGCGTGAGGCGGGCGGGAACCTCCCCCGAGTCGATGGCCCGCGCTATCCTGGAGCCGATCGCGCCGCACCCGAGCAGGGCCACTCGCCTCATCGCGGGCGGGCCCGCGCGGCGGCGCAAATAACCCTACGCATTGCGGCAAGGCTCGCCGCGCGGTGCGCGTGGCGCGGCAAGAGATGCGCCATACGATGCCCTCCAGCGCACCACACATACCCGCCCTACGGACTAGCCACGAGTTAGTTTCAGCAACATGGTATCGTCAAGCAAGCGGTATTTTACTCCGGGAAAGCAGATCTTACAGGAAAATCCATGTTTTGGGTAAATTCTCAGTTTCCCGTTACTAGGCGTGTCAAGACACTATGTATATATACATGCCAATTGTCGCGTGGCGCCGTAGTGCAACATAGCAACCATGCACACGAAAAGGGGGGTTGCGATCAAAGCAACCATTCTGAAAAAGAGGCGTTAACGTTTCACGACGTGGTTACTCGCATTCGAAAACAAGTTGCTAACAAGAGACGCATGGGAACGACATTTGAAAAACTATGCAAATTCTATCTAGAAAAAAATGCAGGTCTAAACTTAAAAAAAGTATGGCTGTGGAATGACTGGCCAGAAAAAGATGCGTCAGATGAAGGAATAGACATCATAGCAGAAAACAGTGATGGAGAGCTATATGCAGTACAATGTAAGTTGTATGATGAAGATCACACGATTAGTAAAAGTGACGTTGATAGCTTCTTCGAAAAATCCACTGGCAAGCATAGATTACGAAATGGCAACATCGTAAAATTTAAACATCTTATGATTATGCATGCAGGAAATAAAATCAGTACACGTCTTAACAGTGCCTTACGAAGACACGGGTGTAAAATTGTTGGGAGAACGCATTTAGAAAATTCCAACATAGATTGGAGTGCAGCATATGGTGGAAAACATAGACTGAAAACACATCAAACGCTTTACTCTCATCAAAAAACTGCGCTCAATGACGTAATAAACGGCTTTACAAAGTTATCAATTATCGATAAAAATGGAATGGCAGTGCATGATAAGTCTGGCAAAATATGGACTCGGGGCAAACTTATTATGGCATGTGGAACAGGCAAAACACT
>RHFA01000013.1 GCA_003724275.1 Thaumarchaeota archaeon S13 | reverse complement strand
GCGCCGAGGCTGCGCTACGCGGGCGCCGGGATCCTGGCGGCCCTCGCCTCTGCAATGCGCCTGGCCACTATGGCAATGCGCGCGTCGGCCTCTTCCCTGGGGAACCGCTCGTCAAGAAATGCAGGCAGGTAGCCCGTCGACGGCTCGGCGCCTCGCTCCCTGCGCGCTCGGACCTCCGCGGATATCTCCTCGCCCGAGATGTCCCTCAGGACGCCGCGCAGGCCAAAGTGGCCGCAGGCGGCCTCAAAGTCGTCGATGCACACCATGTCCACGCGGAGGCTGTGGTACAGGTAGGGCAGGCCCCTTGGGCACACGGCTTGCAGCGTGGCCTCGACGTGGACGCGGTCCATGTGCAGCGTGCTGCTCCCCTTGCACACGGGGTACACCTGGCCCGACAGCGGGGTCGGCTTGCTGCGCCTTGCCTCCTCGATCGCGCGAGCGAGCTTTGCAAAGCGCTCCTTTAGGCGCGCGGCCACTACATCGTGGCCTGCGTTGCCGCATGCATCATCTGCGACTTTGCGCAGCCTGCGGCGAGCTCGTCGCCGGCGCCGCGCCTCATCAGGCCGCGGTAGAGGCCGTCCTCGAGCTTGACGCCCTCGCGCTCCTCCCACTCCTCGACGCTGATCGAGTACTTTTTCTGTATGCGGTCGCGGTACCACTCTGGTATCACGTTGAACGCGCAGAACGGCACGATGCGCAGGTCTGGCGTGAGATAGTGTATGTCGCAGCGCTGCAGGCGCTCTAGGTCCTCGTTGTACTTGTCCTGAAAGTGCATCATGCCCAGGAACAGGCCCTTGACGTGCCAAGAGCCGACCGAGTCAAAGGTCCGCTTCATGAGAATGTTGCCAAACATCTTTGCGAGGTCGAGGCCCGCGGGCTGCCTTTTCTTGTCGATAAACGAGGAGAGCTTGCGCACGACCTCTAGCATCGTGAAATACTTGTTCTTGCCAGAGCGTATCTCCTCGGACTTGTCCTCGAACAGCTCTAGCATCCCCTGTATGTCGCAGAACTTTGTTATCGGGACAAACTTGCGCGTGTCTGCGTCCTCAAAGACGTACGTGCCGGCCCCGCACGCAAAGTGTATGGAAAGCTCGTACTTTGGCTTGCTCGAGAAGGCCTCGATGACGTTGGTCAGCGGCATGCAGCTCGGCACGGGGAACCAGTCGTCAATGGTCACCTCGCCGGCAGTCTGCTCCTCGATGCGCTGGATACAGTCGGGTATCGTGATGCGGTACTTTTCGCGCTCTTGCTTGCCCATGCGGCCCGTGAGCGAGACTGGCTGAAAGTTGACGGCGTGGACGACGTCCATGTTTTTCTGCGCGTACCGGATTATCCCGCCTAGCTCGTGGTCGTTTATCGACTTTATGACCGTCGGGACGAACACGACCGTCGTGCCCGTCTTGCGGCAGCTGTCTAGCGCATAGGGTATCTCCCAGTGGTTTTTGGGGTTTGTGCGGGCCGTCACGCCGTCAAAGCTGAGATAGAGGTTGTTGCAGCCCGAGAGGCGGACCTCGCGCGCGGCCTCTGGGTCCATCGCGTGGCGTATGCCGTTGGTGTTCATCTGTATGTGGTCGACGCCCTCCTCCTTCATTATCCGTATCACGTCGGTAATGTCCTCGCGCAGCATGGGCTCGCCGCCGGTGATCTGCATAGAGTTGCCAGGTATGGGCCTCTCGGCGCGCAGCGTCTTCATCATTGCGCGGATTTGCGTGTGGTCGGGCTCGTACATGTAGGCCCCCTCTAGGCCCTTTTTCACGTAGAAAAAGCAGTACCAGCAGGTCAGGTCGCAGCGGTTCGTCACGATCATGTTTGCCAGGCCGCTGTGCGAGAGGTGGCTCGTGCAGAGGCCACAGTTGTTGGGGCACGAGCAGGGGTCGACGCGGACGTTGGGCGCGTGGGCCCCCTTGCCGTCTACCCAGTAGGTGCTGAACTTTTTGTACATTTCGTACGAGCCAAAGTATAGCTCCTCGCACTCGCCGTGGGAGGGGCACGTCTTTGTCATGTAGACGCGGCCGCCCCTCTCAAAGACCTCGGCGTCGAGTATCATGTTACAGTCCGGGCAGATCGACTGCGTGAAGCGGATCGAGGTTTTCGCGCCCTGCGGGCGCGTGGCCTGATTGGCTATCTGTATCAGAGACAACCTGCGGGGTGTGGGGAATTGGTGCTTTTAATGAGTTTCGCCCCAAATTCACGGTGTAAAGGGGGTAAGTTGTGCCTGCCTTATATACTCCGGCGGGCCTCCGGGCGCGGATCCGCGCCCTTTTTAAGCAGAGGCAGATATGGGCGCCCGCGCGTTGAACGTGTCAGACAGGGTCCGCAAGGCCCTCGAGCGCATGGGCCTGACTGGGTACGAGGTGCGGTCGTACGCCACGCTGCTCGCCGACGGGCCGCAGAACGCCTCGGCCCTGAGCGCCGGCTCGGGCGTGCCCCACTCAAAGATATACGAGACGCTCACGAGCCTCGAGGGCAAGGGGTGGATTCGCTCTGATGACTCCAGGCCGACCGTCTATACGCCGCTCTCGCCGGCGACGGGCCTCGAGGCGACGCGGCGCGAGGCCGAGGAGAGGCTGCGAGAGGACGGGAAAGAGGTCCTCGCCGAGCTCGGGCCCGTCTTTGAAAAGGGGGGGACCGGCGAGCGGCCCGACATTCTCGTCCTGTCTGGCATGGAGAACATTGCGAGCAGGGT
>RHFA01000001.1 GCA_003724275.1 Thaumarchaeota archaeon S13 | reverse complement strand
CGAGTGGACAGTTGGCGGCATGCCCGTGACGGGCATCGTGATAACGGTGCAAGACTCCCAGTCAGTCGTCCAGTCCACCACGCTTGCCGCC
Source organism: Thaumarchaeota archaeon S13 (assembly GCA_003724275.1). GTDB lineage: Archaea > Thermoproteota > Nitrososphaeria > Nitrososphaerales > Nitrosopumilaceae > JAHRAL01. Next base: position 2,188 of record RHFA01000001.1, on the reverse strand, counting down.
GGCACGACCGGCATAGCGCTGACGCACCTGGCGCTTGGATCCACTGCCGCCACGCCGGCCGTGGCATACGCGCCGCCCGCCTCTCCGCTCATGTCCGGCGGGGCTGCCATGGGGGCGCATATAGCGATTGCAGCAGACGGGGCCGGGCCGGAGGAAACCTCCACCAGGACCGCCTCGAGGACCGTGACAGAGGTGACGTTCAGCGAACCTGTCCAGTTTCGGGGGACGGGCGCCGCGGACCGCGCCGGCAAGTGGGCCGTGTCTGACGGATCCAGCCTGGCCGTGTCCTCTGTCGCTATAAAGCCAGGCACGCAGGGAACCACCATAGCCATAACGCACGCCCCAAACTCCGGCTCGGCGGCGAGGCCGAACGTGTCGTACACGCCGACTGGCAACGGCTCGCTGGAGGACGCTGCGGGCAACGACGTCGCGTACGCCGCCGCCTCTGACCCCGAGACCGCCACAGACGGGGTCGCCCCGTCGGCATTTGCCCATTTTGGGACGCCGATCACTGCGAGCATGCCGTTTCGCATACTCGTGTGGCTTGACGAGGTGGCGGCGGGGCAAGAACTGCTTGCGCGGTACCTCGTGCCGTTCTCGACGGACACGAGGCGGCCCGCATACCTTGACATGCCTGGTCTCGCCCTGGCCTCCGAGGACGGCTCGGACGTGCCAGTCTACCTCGGGTCTGTGGCCACGTCCGGCGTTCCGGACGATCCCGCTGCGCGCAGGGATCTGGGAACTGCGCCCAAGAGCCTGCTCTCGCTATTCCTCCTAGAAACGCCGGTCACGGGAGCCCCCTACATGCTCACAATCCCGCCGACGCTCTCTGACACGGCGGGCAACGCCTATGGGGAGACCCTCGAGCTGGTTCACGGAATGGACACGGCCGGACCCGCGCTAGAGAGGGCAGGGTTTACGGGCCCGCGAACGCTGTACGCCGAGTTTGACGAGCCGCTATTGCGCACAAGCGTAAACACGGGCCCCTTCTCGGTAAAGGCGTCTGGCACGAACACCGAGCTGCTGGCCTCTGTGGCCCCGTACGTGGAGCACTCTAGGCGCGTCACGCTGACGCTAAACCGTGACGCCGTGGAGGGAACCGCCTATGCCGTGGCCGCCACGGCGGGCCTGCGGGACGCGCGCGGCAACGTGCACGTACCCGGCACGCCGGCCATGGCCACATACGACGCGACGCCGCCGACGGCGTCAAAGGCCGTGTTTGTCGATCGCCACACGCTAGAGGTCTCCGTGAGCGAGCCCCTCGACATCGGGACGGTGCGCTCCATAAGTGCAACGGGGCCGGGCTTTGGGATATTTGACATAGAGTACGAGGCCGGCTCGCAAACCGTGACGCTAAACACGCTGAGCCTTCGGACGACAGGGATGTTCGTGTACCCAGAGGCGCGCGTCACAATCCCGGCCACGGTGACTGACGCCAACGGCGTGGCGTTTGAGCCCACGACGCTCTTCACTAGCCACAACGACATGGTGGAGCCCGTCCCGCACACGGCCGTCTCGCTCTCTTCCACGTCCACGCTAGTCCTGTTTAGTCCCGTGACAGACAGGATTAGGCTCGGCGAGGGCTCTACTCCCGTGGTGCGCGCGGCCCACTGGACCGTGGCCGAGACGCAGGGCACGGCCGACGCGGCTGATGACACGCCCCTGACGGTGACTGACGCCAGAATAGCCAGCGACTGGCGTGCCATCCTCCTCTCCCACGACCCCTCGTCCGGATCCGACGCCGACCTCTCGGTGAGATATGTCGCCGGCGCCAACGACGCGGGCCGCGTCCGTGACTGGGCAGACCCGCCCAACATCCGCACAACCGACGCGACCCTGTCGCAATACGCCGACAGGTCAAGTCCCGGCGCCGCCTCGCTCACGCTCGCCCTGACGCACGACGGCACGGTCGTCGACCCTGCACTCCCAAGGTACGCAAACGCCATGGACACGATAACGGCGACGCTGGCCCTTGACGAGCCGTCCGGCGCCAACACGCCGACGATCGAGATTCTCGGGACGACTGTTGGCATGGCGGCCGCGCCTGCGGGCCAGACGTCCACGTGGACGCACGCGGCCACGGTGCCGGGGTCCGGGGCCGCGCAGGGCGAGCTCGCCTTTGAGGTGCGCGCGTGGGACGCCAGCGGCAATGTCGTCTCGCTGGGCCCCACAGACCTGCCCGCGGACC
>RHFA01000052.1 GCA_003724275.1 Thaumarchaeota archaeon S13 | reverse complement strand
CCGGCAGCCTCCCCGGCCAGGGGGCGCCGGAGGGGCGCCGGAGGGGAGCCGCGGCGGGCCGGCAGAGGCCGCGGCCGCCCCGGCGCCTGCGCATTCCTGCCCCTGGGCCGCCGCATGCCGGGGTAGGCTTAAAAGGAGCGGATCCGGCCCGCGCGTCCCGAATTGGCCCACGCCAGGATCCTTCGAAGGCTTCGCGAGGAGAAGACCAACTATCGCAAGCGCAGGGCGATGCTGATGGGCAAGAGCCCGTTCGTGACGGTTCACATATCCAACGAGAACGCGCAGGTCCAGGTCCTCTCGCCGGGCATGGCCGGCGACCGCGTCCTGGCCTCGGCCCACTCGCGGTTCCTCCTCTCCAAGGGCTGGAAGGGCTCAAGAAAGAGCATCCCGGCTGCGTACGTGACGGGCTACCTCGCGGGCAAGAGGGCCGCGGCCGGCGGCACGGCGAGGGCGATACTCTACAGCGGGACGCGGCGCTACACGCAGCGCATGGCCGCCGCGCTCAAGGGCATAGTCGACGCTGGCCTTGACGTGCCGGCGTCCGCCGAGTCGTTCCCGCCGCAGGACCGCCTCGAGGGCGCGCACCTGCGCGTAAAGAACGACGTCGCGGCGATAAAGTCGGCCATAGACTCGGAGGTGGCCTCCGCATGAGCCAGCAGCAGGGGAGGCCGCCGGGCCAGCAGCAGGGTAGGCCGCAGGGAAGGCCCCCGGGGAGGCCGCAGGGCCGCCCGCAGCGCCGCCGCGAGGAGGAGGAGCCGTGGATACCAAAGACGTCGCTCGGGAGGCGCGTGGCAGCCGGCGAGATAACGACGATGGAGGAGATACTCGAGGCGGGGATGCGCATACAGGAGGCCGGCATCATCAAAAAGCTCCTGCCCGACCTCGAGACCGAGGTCGTCGACGTGGGGATTATACAAAAGATGACGGCCAACGGCCAGTCCACGCGCTTCAAGGCGATCGTCGCCGCCGGCAACTCCAACGGGTGGCTTGGCATAGGCCAGGGCAAGTCAAAGCAGATACGCGTGGCCATCGAAAAGGCCACGAGCCACGCCTACCTCAACGTGAGCCCGATAAGGCTGGGCTGCGGGAGCTGGGAGTGCAGGTGCGACCAGAGCCACTCGATACCCTTCAAGGTCAGGGGGCGCGGCGGCAGCGTCACGATCGAGATATTTCCCGCACCGCGCGGGCTGGGCCTCGTGGCCGGCGGCAAGGTGAGGCGCCTGCTGGAGCTCGCCGGCCTGCGCGACGCGTGGACCTCGGCAAAGGGATCGACAACAACAATGACGTCAACGTCAAAGGCGCTGCTAGAGTGCCTGCGGCAGACGTTCAGCCAGGGTTGATGGTGTGGTGGCCGGCGCGTACCTAGTCGTCAGGATAAAGGGCCAGGCCGACGTGCCGCACTGGGCCGCGCGCACGCTAGAGCTGCTGCGCCTCGAGAAAAAGTTCCGCGCGACGATCGTGCCTGCGCGGGACAACACGCTCGGCATGCTCAACAGGGTAAAGCACTATGTCGCGTGGACCGAGGCCAGCGCCGATCTCACGCGCGAGCTCCTCGACGCGCGCGGCCACACGAGCGGCTACCGCCGCCTCGCCGGAGGCCCGATGCCCGAGGGCTATTCTAGCACGGCCGAGCTCGCCGAGTCCCTGGCCTCCGGGGCCGTCTCGATGGGGCGCGTCAAGGGCCTCAAGCCGTGGTTTGCCCTCGCGCCGCCTCGCCACGGCTTTAGGCGCAGCACAAAAAAGATGCGCGGCCAGAACGGCATACTCGGGCCAAACCCAGACCTCGCCGAGCTCGTCAGGAGGATGATGGGCTAGTGGCGACGCGGCTGCGCAAGACGCGCAAGCTCCGGGGCTCGCGCACGCACGGGTGGGGCCAGGTCGGCCAGCACAGGGCCAGCGGCCACAAGGGCGGCCTGGGCGTCTCGGGGCAGCTAAAGCACCACTTTAGCTCCATGCTGCGCGACAACCCCGACCACTTTGGGCACGACTCGACGAGGCCCCCGCACTCCAACGACGCGAAAAGGTGGGCCGCGGTGCGCGACCTCGGCGACCTCTATGAGCGCCACGGCCGCGAGGAGGGAGGCAGGCGCATAGTCGACCTGCGCGCCGCCGGATATGACAAGCTCCTGGGAGGCGGCTCGCCGGGCGGCGCGTACGCCGTGATCGTCGACAGGTTTACGCCGTCGGCGGCAAAAAAGGTCAGCGACGCCGGCGGCGAGATTGTGGGCCAGGACGACGCAGGCGCGCAGGAGATCAGGGTGGAGGGCGATGGCTGAGGGGACGCTCACCAACGCGATACACCGCGTCGTGTCCGTCGCCGAGCCGTACCTGCCGCAGGTTCCAAAGCCAAAGCGCAAGCTTCCGCTGCAGACCAGGCTCATGTGGTCGGGATTTGCGCTCCTGATCTACATGGTCATGGCGCAGACGCCGCTCTTTGGCGCGCAGACGCCCGAGTTTGACTTTTTGGCCTTTGCGCGCGTCATATTTGCCTCCCAGCAGGGGACGCTCGTCGAGCTCGGGATAGGCCCCATAGTCACGGCAGGCCTCCTCATGCAGCTGCTGCGCGGATCGGAGATCATAAAGTTCAACTTTAAAAAGCCCGAGGAGCGCGGCGTCTTCCAGACGGCGACAAAGCTCGTCTCGTATGTCGTCATTGTGGTGGAGTCAGTCGTGTATGGCATTGCCGTGTACGGCGGCAACATCACCGACCCAAACGTGCTCTACATACTGATTGGGCAGCTCATGGCGGCATCGGTCATCATCATGTTCCTCGACGAGCTCATCCAAAAGGGGTGGGGACTAGGCAGCGGAATAAGCCTCTTTATCATGGCCGGAGTGGCGCAGCAGATACTCTGGAGCCTCTTTAGCCCGCTGCCGGCCGGCGACGGCGGGACGATCGGAATACTGCCGTTCATAGGCCAGTCCGTGGCCGCCGGCGACCTCTCTGACGTGTTCTTTCGCTCAAACCAGCTCCCGAGCATATTTGGCCTCATCCTGACTGCAGTCGTCCTGCTCATACTCGTGTACACGCAGGGCATGAAGGTCGAGATACCCATAGTCTCGACAAAGTACAGGGGATTTTCGGCCGTATACCCGATAAAGCTAATGTACGTCTCCAACATACCCGTCATACTCGCCTCGGCCCTCACGGCAAACGCCGTGTTTATCGGACAGGTGCTCTGGGCAAACTCCAACCCGCTAAACAACAATGCCTTTATGAACCTCCTGGCGCAGTTCGACCCGACAAACCCGTCGACGCCCATAGGCGGCCTAGTCTACTATGTCACGCCCCCGCGCGGCCTTGACATCGCCGTCCTGGACCCGTCGCGCGCGGTCATTTACGTCCTGTTCATGGTCGGGATCGTCGTCGTCTTTGGGCGCCTCTGGGTGGAGCTCGGCGGCCTCTCGCCAAAGAGCGCCGCCAAGAACCTCCTTGACGCCGACGTGCAGGTGCCAGGATTTAGGCGCTCAAACAAGCCCATAGAGGCCCTCCTCAACAAGTACATACCGTCGGTGACCATACTCGGCTCGGTCATACTCGGGCTCCTGGCCGGCATATCCGACGTGCTCGGCGTCTTTGGGACGGGCATCGGCGTGCTGCTCATGGTGGACATTCTCATAAACTACTACAACCAGCTCGTCCGGGAGCAGGTGGAGGTCGTCATGCCCCGCCTAGGTGCGATCCTTGGCAGGCACTAGGCGCGTGGTCATCGTGGGCATCCCCGGCGTGGGAAAGACGACCGTGGTCGAGCACATGGTCCGCGTGCTCAAGAGCCGCGACACGGGCGTGCGCGTCGTCTCGTTTGGCAGCGAGATGCTAGAGCACGCCAAGAGGCGCGGCATAAAGGACCGCGACGCGCTCCGCAAGGAGGGCCGTGACGAGCAGGAGCGCCTCCAGCGCGAGGCGGCCAAGTCGATCTCGGTGATAGACTCCGAGGTCGTCATAATCGACACGCACGCCTTTATCGCGACGCCGGCGGGGTACTATCCTGGCCTCCCGTCGCCCATACTCGACATTATACGGCCGACGCACCTCATATCGCTCACGGCGCGCCCGGAGAGGATATTCAGCAGGCGCGAGCAGGACAAGTCGCGCGTGCGCGACAAGAACTCCGTGTCCGGCATAAAGCGCGAGCTTGCCATACAGGATGCCATGCTCTCGGCGTGCTCGGTCCACTCTGGCTCGCCGGTCATGCCCGTCTACAACCGTGACGGCGAGGCCGCCGAGGCCGCCGAGGCCATACTCAAGAGCGTGGGCCTATGACCCTCGAGGGGATGGTTCTTGCGCTCTCGCACCTTGTCCTGCAGGGTGACCTCTTTGGCGTCGGCGCCGGCCCGCTCGGCAGCGCGGATCCCGTCATACGCGGCACGCTCGCCTCGATGGGGGGCATACTCGGGTTTGCCATAATGCTAAACATGTTCAACGCCTTTATCCGGCGCAAGCTCGTAGACCAGTCAAAGTTCCGGAGGATAATGCGCGAGACGCGCGCGTGGCAAAAGGAGCGCATGGCGGCGTTTCGCGCAAAGGACGAGAAAAAGATGGCCGAGCTCTCCAAAAAGTCCGCATACATGAGCAAGCTCAACATGGAGGTCATGCAGATGAACATGCGCCCGATGATGATAACGTTCGTGCCGCTCATACTCATATTCTACTTTGTCCTGCCGCCGCTGTTCTCCTACACCGTCGCGCTCTCGCCCATACCGCTAAACGTCATACCCGGGGACTTTTTCCAGCTCACGTGCACGGCCGAGCAGGCCGCCGACCCCGAGCACGTCTGCGAGGACGAGAACGCCGTGTACTTTTGGGCATGGTACTTTTTGTCGTCGGTGGCCTTTAGCGGGATAATAATGAAGCTGACAAAGACGTCGATGGATCTGGGCTGATGAAGTCCATCGTGATATCCGGCCCGCCCGCGGTGGGAAAGACGACTGTCGCCATGGCCCTCGCCGAAAGGTTTGGCATGCGCCACGTCAGCGGGGGAGACGTGCTAAAGGAGATTGCCGCGCGCAACGGCGCGCCTAGAGGCGGCGACGACTGGTGGGACCGGCCCGAGGGCATGGCGTTTCTCGAGCGGCGCATGGGCGATGACAGGTTTGACCGCGAGGTCGACGGGCGCCTCGCCGAGATCTTTGAGGCCGGCGGCGCCGTAATCACGAGCTACACGCTGCCCTGGCTTGTCAGCGACGGCACAAAGATATGGCTTGCCGGCTCGCACGCGAGCAGCGCGAGGAGGATGCGCGCGCGCGACAGCATGGGCCACGACGAGGCCCTGGCCGTGACGCGCAGGCGCTACGAGTCAAACGTCGAGCTCTACAGGCGCCTCTACGGGATAGAGTTCGGGCGGGACCTCTCGGTCTTTGACAGCGTGATAGAGACCGACTCGCTCGGGGCCGGCGAGGTCATCGAGGCGGCGGTGCGCGCCGTGGAGGGGCGCGCTTGAGCGCCCCGCGCCTTGCGGGCCTGCGCGTCATCGACGAGGACGACACGGACGACGCCCACGGGACGCGGCCCGAGGACCGCGGCGTGGAGCGCGCGCTAGAGTACGGCCTGGTGCTGCTTGACAAGCCGCCCGGCCCGACTAGCCACGAGGTGGTCGCGTGGACAAAGAGGATCCTGGGCCTGCCAAAGATCGGCCACAGCGGCACGCTGGACCCGCAGGTCTCCGGCGTGCTTCCCCTGGGACTCGGCGAGGCGACAAAGGCCCTCGGCGTGCTCCTCCTGGGCCCAAAGGAGTACCACGCGCTCGGGCGCGTCCACGGCGAGTCGGCGCGGCCGCTAGAGGAGGCGATCGGCCTGTTTACGGCCGAGATATACCAAAAGCCGCCGCAGCGCTCGGCGGTCAGCAGGAGGACGCGCACGCGCACGATACACGAGATGGAGCTCCTCGAGCGGCGCGGCCAGCTCGCGCTGCTGCGCATAACGTGCGAGGCCGGCACGTACATACGCAAGCTCCTCTATGACATGGGCGAGATTATGGGCTCCGGCGCGACGATGGTGGAGCTCCGGCGCACTCGCGTCGACCACTTTGAGGAGTCCACGTGCGGCCTCGTCACGATGCACGAGCTTGCCGACGCGCACGCGAGGTGGCGCGAGGACGGCGACGCCTCGCGCCTCATGGCCATGGTCCGGCCCGTCGAGGACGCGCTTGCGGGGATAAAGTCCGCCGTCATACGCGACTCGGCAGTAGACGCGATGTGCCACGGCGCGCAGCTTGCCGTGCCGGGGGTCCTGCGCGTCTCGCCAAACCTGCACTCGGGGGACACGGTCGGGATATACACGCAAAAGGGCGAGGCCGTCGCGCTCGCCACTGCCATGATGGGCGCGCAGGAGATCGACGACGCGACGAGGGGGCACGCGTTTCGCACGAGCCGGATAATAATGAAGCCCGGCACGTACCCAAAGCAGTGGCGCACGAGGGCCGGCGAGGGCGCCGGCGAAGGCGGGGGAGGGCAGGGCTGATCCCGCCGGGCCTGGCCGTCGCCGTGGCCGCCGGCGTGGCCGCCGCCGCCGCGCTGGGCCTGGCGCTCTCTCCGCTGCCGCGCGACGGGGCCACGGTGTACGTCGAGGGCCCGTCGCTCTCGCTTGCATCCGAGCGCCCCGCATACGGGGCCGGCGAGGCGGTCCTCCTCACGCTGACCAACACGGGGAGCGTGGAGATTCACTTTGGCGGCGCGTCGCACTATGGACTGAGCGTGTCGCGCCTTGACGGCGCGCCGGTGTACGGCGCGCCGGCGCGCGAGGCGTCCGGCCCGCTCGGCCCGCGCGAGGCCGTCGAGATCGCGTGGGGCCAGGTCCGGCAGGACGGCACGGCGGCGCATCCGGGCACGTACCGCATATCATCCGAGGGCGCGTCGGCGGACGGCGAGGCCGCGCGCGCGTCGATCACCGTGGACATACACGGCCGCGCGCACTAGGGCCGCGCGCCGCGCTGCGCCCTGAAGACCTGCTCGAGGAGGAGGTCCATGGCCCTCTTGAGGTGCTCGGTCTCCTCTAGCGTGTGGGCCTGCTGCTCGGCGAGCGCGCGGATCGCGCGCGCGACGCCGCGCTGGAACTCGTCAGTCGCGACGGCCTCTAGCGCGTTTGCCCTTGAGCGTATCGCGTCAAGCTCCTCCCTGGCCAGGTCTGCCGGCGAGCGGCGCGGAGGCTCAGGGGACAAGAACCGCCCTTGCCTCCACCCTGGACTCTTTTAGCCTCCTGAGGGCCTCGTTTGCCCCCTCTAGGGGAAACGTCTCGTGGACAACCTCGAGCCCGTCCTCGTGCGCAATCCTGACGACCTCGGCCATGTCGGCCCTCGAGCCGATGAGCGTGCCCCTGACGGTCTTTTCCTCAAACGCCAAAAAGTCCGGGATTCCGCCCACCGTGGCGACGACGACCGTCCCGCCCCTCTTTACGGACTTTAGCGCCGCGCCGGTGACCTCGCCGGCCGGCGCAAAGACCATCGCGGCGTCCAGCGCGCCGCGCGAGGCCGCCTCGGCGGCGGCCGCGTCGGCTCCGTCATACTGGACGGTCCGGTCCGCGCCAAGCCTAGAGGCGACGCCAAGGTGGCCGGCGCTGCGCGAGACCGCCGTGACCTCGAGGCCGTCCCTGCGCGCAAACTGCACGGCCATGTGGCCCACGCCGCCGACGCCAAAAACCCCGACCCTGTCTCCAGATGACGCCCCACACGCCCTGACTGCGCCGTACGCCGTGACGCCTGCGCAAAAGAGCGGCGCGGCATACTCGGGCCTCATGGAGGCCGGCACGCGCGTCGCAAAAGAGTCTGCGACCGTGACATACTCGGCATACCCGCCCTTTAGGGACTCGCCTAGCACGTCCATCGACTCGCATAGTTGCTCCTTGCCGTCGTTGCAGTAACCGCAGTCCAGGCACGACTCTAGGAGCGGCGATATGCCCACCCTCTCGCCCACAGAGACGGCGGTGGCCCCCTTGCCGGCCTCGACGACGGTTCCCACGACCTCGTGGCCTGGAACCGTCGGCAGGGCCGGCGGTATCCCAATGTCCCTCCAGTCGCCCTCGATGCCGTGGAGCTGCGAGTGGCACACGCCGCATGCCTCTATCCTCACGAGGACCTCCTGCGGCCTAGATATCTCGTGGCGGTCTATCTCGGTGAGCCTCAGCGGGCTTGTCTCGATCGGCGCGCACTCTGAGAGGACCATAGCCCGCATCTTTGCCATGTGCGGGCCCTCCGGGCGCGGGCGCCTATTTCTAACTTGCCCACGGGCCGGCCTCCGGGGCGCCCACGGGCGCCGCGGGGCGAGGCGATCCCGCCGGCGGGCGCCAGGGGCGCTGATCGCCTGCCCTGGGCCGCGCTTCCCCCTCCACGGGCCAGGCAGGGCGCGCCCTCCCCGCGGGCGGGTGGCAACGCTTTATATTGGAATGCTGCCGGCCGCGCCGGCGTTGTCGAGCTACAAGGGCGCATACACTGCCGAGCAGTCGCTCGGGTTTGCCATAGCCGTGGTCGCCGTCCTGCTCATAGGCATCGTGTACGTCCTCTCGCAGAGGTTTGGGGCGAGCTTTGCGAGCTTTGTCCTCGTGGGCGCGGCGGCCATCACGATGGCGTACTGGGTCCACCACCTGAAGGGCATGGCGCGCGAGCAAAAGCCCTCGTTTGCCGCCGCGCGCGAGCACGAGACAAAGAGCTGGGTGTACGACCTGATCAAGGACGAGGGCAAGTTCATCTTTGTCGCCGAGGTTCCCGGGCCAGACTCGCGCATATCCGTCCGGCTCATAGACGCGACGCTCCACGTCAGGGGCAGCGGCGGGTTTTCAAAGGACGTCCCCATAGAGGGCTCGTCGGGGATGGAGATAAACGACTTCAAGTACCGCAACGGCGTCCTGACGCTGCGCATAGGCCCGCCCCAAGAGCCCGAGCCGCCCTCCTAGTGGCTCTTTGCCTCCTCTAGCTTTGCAGGAAGGTACTTGTCGGTGATGTTGGTCAGGCCATACTTTGAGAACGCCTCGAGCTCGGCCTTGCGCTTTATCCTCAAAAACTCCTCGAGCTCGCGCTTCCATATGCCCTTCTGGTAGCGCGGGTCGCGCTTTAGGTCGTGGCAGCGCTTTATGTCGGACTCTGTCATGGGTATCGTGGGAAGCTTGTACTTTGAGATGTCCGTGGCCCACACGCCCATCCACTTTGCGTCCGGGACGGTGAGCTCGCGCAGGTGCGCCGCGTTGGCCGAGCCGGACTTTATGACCATCGCAATGTGCTCGCCGTACACGTCTCCGTCGGTGAGCACGATCACGGGAAGGCCGAGCTCGTCGTGGAGCCTCCGAAGCAGCGTCCGCGTCGATCGGGGCGCCTGGCCCCCCGTGTCGACGATTATGGCCTTGAACTTGCTGTGGACCTTTTCCTCTATGAACCTCGTGAACAGGCCGCCCTTTTCTATCGCGATGACAATCTCGGCGCCTGTCTCGACCAGCTCGGCACTCGTGAGGCTGGGGCCCACGGCGTACCCGTCGGGATGGCTAGAGAGGTTCATCCTCTTGCCCTCATAGCCGGGAACCGTGTACTCTATGTCGAGGTCGCCAAAGACGGCGCTGCGCTCCTCGGGAAATATGTGAAACTCCTCGCGTGGCCTGGAGAGCATCGCCTCGAGGTCGACTATGATGCTGTCCGACTCGGACTGGTTTTCAAAGTCTATCTCAAACGCCTGTGACGAATAGTAGACGTCCCTGAGCGTAGAGGACTTTTTCTCCTGCGTGAGGCGGTTGGCAAAGAACGCAAGCCACATGAGCTGCGTGAACGACCGCAGCTGTGACGTGTTGCGCGAGCTGCGCACCGACGCGCCGTCTCCGAGGACATACTGGCGGAGCTTGTCGTCATAGATGATGTTCGACACCGAGCGGCTCGGCACGGAGAACTTTGGAAACTCGCCCGAGTTGAGCTCGGAGTATATGGACGCCCCCTGGTCCCTGAGCAGGCCCAGGAGTGACTCTTGGCGCTCCTTTGCGCTCTTGGACGCCTTGCCCTTTACCGTGGCGATCCTCCCCCAGCCCGCATTCGGCGGCCCGCGCGCGAGCCGTTCTATTTTAACCTAGGCGGGCACTACGTGCCAAAGTTGGCGTGGCGCTCGTGGACGTCCTCTATGTGTGACGCCCACGCGCGGTACGCCCTGCCGCCCAGGCCGCCGGACAGGTATGACACGGCATGCACGCGGCACTCGGCGCAGCTCATTATGAGGTTCTTGTCCTGTATGTACCCCAGCAGGAGCGAGGCGCGCTGGGTCTCAATCCTCGCATTTAGCAGCTTTATCCTGACCATGACGAGCATGACGATCGCCGCCACAAAGACGGTCGCCATTACGGGCCGGTCGGTCTGGTGGTAGTGTATGGCCACAACGGTGTTCATCCCGATCACGATGAGCGTCATTATGGTCAGGCTGCGGTCCATCCTGATGGCAGAGGCCGCCTCTGCCCTCCACGGCACGTTTAGCATGCGCTGCCCACCGACGCCATGGGCCAGGGCGCGATATATGTGGTATTTTAACCTTTAAGGGGGGCAGGCCCCTCCGCCCAGTCTTCGGATCCCGATAAAAATTTAAATACTACCCCCTACCGAGAAGGGGCATGGTCGAGATTGCCGAGGTCGCCACGTACGTCCTCGGGGCAGTCAGCGCAACGGCGCTGTCGGTAGGCGCCAAAAAGGCGTGGAGCCTGGACATGCGCCTGTCCAGGACGGAGGATCGCGTAAATGACCTCCACGAGAGCCACACAAAGATGAGCGATAGCCTGTCGTCGCTTCAGCGCACAAGCGACAAGACTTGCGCGCAGATGGAGGGGCTGGTCAAGGGCATGGACACGATGAACGCCAAGATAGACGCAAACTCGGCGCAAATCGTCAAGCTTGCTGTGGCACAGGTTGAATACGGGCGGGCAATGGGCAAAATCGAGAGCGGCGTGGAGGCGCTGTCCTCGCGCGTGGGCAAAATCGAGGGCGGCGTGGAGGCGCTGTCCTCGCGCGTGGGCAAAATCGAGGGCGGCGTGCTGTCCTCGCGCATGGGCACGGTCGAGGGCGGCCTGAAGGATCTGTCCTCGCGCATGGGCACGGTCGAGGGCGGCCTGAAGGATCTGTCCTCGCGCATGGCTAGATTTGAAACAAGGCAGGACAAGCAGCAGCTCGCGATTGAGGATCTCAAGGCAGGGCAGGACAAGCAGCAGCTCGCGATTGAGGATCTCAAGGCAGGGCAGGACAAGCAGCAGGCTACGCTTGAGAGGATGGAGAGGATTCTGATGGAGACTGTCAAGCGTCTCAGCGTGCAGGAGGTGCGATAAAGCGGCCTCGCTCATGCCTCCCCTGGGAGCCCGACACCCCGAGGTTATATTGTCATTTTGCGACAGGCAACGCGTTGCCCTGATGAAAGTGCGCCCTTCCCATGGCTCCTCGCCTTTGCCGTTCTACCGTATCGCGCGCGCCGCCCTCGCAATAGGCCAGAGCGCAGCACATGCTCACCTTATGATATATAACTATTTGGTGTGGGTTTGTGTAACTCGATTTAGTTACACAAACCCACACCTAATATTAACCAAGAGCTGCGCCTGGAGTGGAAATGGCGGACATGAAAAGAATGGACAGCACTGCGATGATTGTTCCGGCAAGGAGGGGCCGCGCGTCCTTTACGCTCATGGAGGATATCTTGCCGACGGCAACGTTGGCGCACGTGGCGCTTGCCATGGTTAGGGCGTTGGTCGCCTCGTCAAACTCCTCCCCGAGCCCCGCCTGAGTTATTCCTATCCCGGCTCCAAACCCGGAGGCCACCTCTGGCAGGCCAGAGAGCATGCCCTTGAGAAACCATGTCATGGCAACGACGGCGGCGGGGGAGGCGGCCGACACCAGCATGTACGGCCTGACGGCCGCGGCGACATCGCGCTTTGCGCCAACAAACCTCTCGACGAACTCTGTGGTTCGCGTGAGTATCCACGCGTCGACGGATCCAGTGTCGGCAATGCGCGAGAGCAAAAAGAACGAAAACCTGCCAAGCCACGACCCATGGGCGGTGTCGGCCAGGACCTCCTGCACGGTCTCGTCTGCGCGCCTTATGCGCGCGTGGGCGCGGGCCAGGACGGCGCCAAAGAGCCTCCCGTACTGGGACGTGCCGGACGCCACAATCCCGGCAAGCGCGCGCGAGACGCTTGGGTCGCCCGAGCTTATGCGCGAGGTCATGTCGCGAAAGAACATCCCCTGCCCGCCGTCAATCGCGGCGGCAAGGCGGCGCTGCCCGCGGGTCAGGGCCACCGTGGAGGACGAAAAGGCGAGCGACGCCGCAGCTATGACGACCCACACGGCAGGCACGGCAATCGCGGCCAGCGCGGCGGCGAGGGCCGCGAGTCCGATGGGGATGCGCCAGTCAAGGCGTATGGCGTCCCCAAACCTCGGCTGGGCCGTGTGGGCCAGGATGCACGCCATGGCCGCCATCGAGGGCATGGCAAGGAGGCTGACCTGCGTGAGGAACACCGCGGACTTTGGGCCGGCTATGACGGCCACGGGCGTGATCATTATGGGGAGAAAGACGGTCGCAAAGACGACCATGATGGCCAGCGAGGAGGCGCGCTCCTTGTACGCCTCGAGGCGCCTCCTCATGCGGCCCAGGAGCTCAGACACCTGCGACTTTAGGTGGGCCTCGGGGTCGCCGGCCCCGAACGCGGCGACATAGCCGCAGAGCAGGTCGCCAAACGCGCGGTTTGGGTGGTTTCTCCCAATGTCGCCGAGGGCCGCGATGCTGCCCATGCCGAGCGTGCGCCCGCGCCGCATGACGCGGGCCTCGCGCTCTAGCGCGGGAAATATGCCGCGCCCCGCGACGGCGTCCAGCGCGTGGGCCATCGTCTTGCCCACCCCCGAGAGGAGGAGGCAATAGACGGCAAAGAACGTCATCTCGTCAGAGAGCGCGACCCTGCGCTCCATGGCCGCAAGGCCGAGCTTTGCGCGCGGGTAAAAGAGCGCGGCAGCGGGGGGGATTGCGGCCGCGGCGGCAAGCTCGGCCCGCCCCGAGAGGGTGGCCAGGGCGACGGCGAGGGGGACGGCCAGGACGAGCGAGGCGACCAGGGCGACGCCGGCCTCCCTGCGCAGCGCGCCGAGGTTTGTCGCCACGCCGGCGAGCACGACGCTCCTGCCCATGTTGGGGTTTAGCCTGCCGTACGCCCTGCGCAGCGCGCCGGCGTCGACGACGGGATCCAGCGCCCTCCACAGGCGGGGCCGCAGCGCGCCCAG